>NZ_JBELOI010000015.1:0-42399 GCF_040276065.1 Castellaniella sp. GW247-6E4
TCTTGCCGTGGTCCACGTGGCCAATCGTCCCTACGTTAACGTGCGGTTTGGTCCGTTCAAACTTGCCTTTTGCCATGATAGATCCCGTGATTTCCTAGGAAATGAATGAGTTGGGTGATCCGGCCGGGCCCTGCCCGACCGGACGATGCGTTTACTTGCTGCGAGCCGCGATGACCTCGTCGGCGACGTTGCGCGGCGCCTCGGAGTAATGCTTGAATTCCATCGTGTACGTCGCGCGACCCTGGGTCTGCGAGCGCAGGCTGGTGGAATAGCCGAACATCTCGGCCAAGGGCACCTCGGCCTTGATGATCTTGCCACCGCCCGGGATGTCGTCCATGCCCTGGACCATGCCGCGACGCGAGGACAGATCGCCCATCACCGTGCCGGCATAGTCTTCGGGGGTCTCAACCTCGACGGCCATCATGGGCTCGAGGAGGACCGGATTGGCCTTGCGCATGCCATCCTTGAAGGCCATCGAGGCGGCCATGCGGAAGGCGTTTTCGTTCGAGTCCACATCATGGTAGGAACCGAAGAACAGCGTCACCTTGACGTCGACCACCGGATAGCCGGCCACCACGCCCGCGGGCAGGGTTTCCTGGATGCCCTTGTCCACCGCCGGGATGAACTCGCGCGGCACCACGCCACCCTTGATGGCGTCGACGAACTCGTAGCCACCGCCGGCCTCGAGGGGCTCGAGCTTGAGCACGACGTGACCATACTGGCCACGGCCACCGGACTGCTTGACGAACTTGCCTTCGATCTCGTCGCAGGTCTTGCGGATCGTCTCGCGGTAGGCCACTTGAGGCTTGCCGACATTGGCCTCGACGCCGAATTCGCGGCGCATGCGATCGACCAGGACCTCGAGGTGCAGCTCGCCCATCCCGGAAATGATGGTCTGGCCGGATTCCTCGTCGCTGCGCACGCGGAAGGACGGATCCTCGGCGGCCAGTCGCGCCAGGGCGATACCCATCTTTTCCTGATCGGCCTTGGACTTGGGCTCGACGGCCTGCGAGATCACGGGCTCGGGGAACTCCATGCGCTCGAGCAGAACGTGATCGCCCACGTCGCACAGGGTTTCGCCCGTGGTGACTTCCTTCAGGCCCACGACGGCCGCGATATCGCCCGCCACGACCTCCTTGATCTCGGCGCGATTGTTGGCGTGCATCTGCAGAATGCGGCCGATGCGCTCTTTCTTGCCCTTGATCGGGTTGTAAACCGTATCACCGGAACGCAGCACGCCCGAATACACGCGGATGAAGGTCAGTTGACCGACAAACGGGTCGGTCATGAGCTTGAACGCCAGCGCGGACAGCTTTTCCTTGTCGTCGGCCTTGCGGACGATCTCGTTGCCCGCATCATCAGTGCCGCGCACCGCGGGGATGTCCACCGGGGAGGGCAGGTAATCGATGACGGCGTCCAGCATGCGCTGCACGCCCTTGTTCTTGAAGGCGGTGCCGCACAGCATGGGCTGGATTTCGCATGCGATCGTGCGCAGGCGGATGCCGAGATCGATTTCCTGCTCGGTCAGCACGCCGCTCTCGAGGTACTTGTTCATCAGTTCCTCGTTGGCCTCGGCAGCCGCTTCCATCAGCTTTTCATGCCACTCGTTGGCCAGCTCGACCATGTCGGCGGGAATGTCGATGTACTCGAACTTGGTGCCCTGAGAGGCCTCGTCCCAGATGATGCCGCGCATCTTGGTCAGGTCGATGACGCCACGGAAGTTGTCCTCGGCGCCGATGGGGATGACGATGGGCACGGGATTGGCCTTCAGACGCAGTTGGAGCTGCTCATAGACCTTGAAGAAGTTCGCGCCGGTGCGGTCCATCTTGTTGACGAAGGCCAGGCGGGGAACGCCGTACTTGTTGGCTTGACGCCACACGGTCTCGGACTGAGGCTGCACACCGCCCACGGCGCAGTACACCATGCAGGCACCGTCGAGCACACGCATGGAACGTTCGACCTCGATGGTGAAGTCGACGTGCCCCGGGGTGTCGATGATGTTGATGCGATGTTCCTGGTACTGGTGCTCCATCCCGCTCCAGAACGCGGTGGTCGCGGCCGAAGTGATGGTGATGCCGCGTTCCTGTTCCTGCTCCATCCAGTCCATGGTGGCCGAGCCTTCATGGGTTTCGCCAATCTTGTGATTGACGCCGGTGTAGAACAGGATGCGCTCGGTGGTGGTCGTCTTGCCTGCGTCGATGTGCGCAGAGATACCAATGTTGCGATAGCGCTCAATGGGAGTTTTGCGGGCCATGATGTGTGTCCTAGTGATTGACCGACTGGTGGGTTACCAGCGGAAGTGGCTGAAGGCCTTGTTCGCCTCGGCCATCTTATGGGTGTCCTCGCGCTTCTTCATGGCGCCGCCGCGGCCTTCGGCGGCATCCATCAGCTCGCCGGCCAGGCGCATGTCCATGGATTTCTCGCCGCGCTTTTTCGCGGCCTCGCGCAGCCAGCGCATGGCCAGGGCCAGGCGGCGCACGGGACGCACCTCGACCGGCACCTGGTAGTTGGCGCCACCGACGCGACGGCTCTTGACCTCGACGACCGGCTTGATGTTGCTGATGGCCAGGTTGAAGACCTCGATGGGCTCCTTGCCGGTCTTGGTCTGGATCTGGTCCAGGGCGCCGTAGACGATGCGCTCGGCGACCGCCTTCTTGCCCGAGAGCATGACGACGTTCATGAACTTGGCCAGTTCGACGCTGCCGAACTTGGGATCGGGGAGGATTTCACGTTTGGGTACTTCGCGGCGACGAGGCATTTCGACTTCCTTGTGACGTTTCAGTTGAGCCGCCTGAGGCGGCCACGGCCCCCCATTCCGAGGGACCACTTACATGCCGCGGCGCCATGCCGCGGCTGCACGATGACGGCCGACGAGCGGCCGGATACAGCAAATCCGGAACGGTGTGGGGGCGGATTACTTCTTGGGACGCTTGGCGCCGTACTTGGAACGGGCCTGCTTGCGGTCCTTGACACCCTGGAGGTCCAGGGAGCCGCGCACGATGTGGTAGCGCACGCCCGGCAAGTCCTTGACACGACCGCCACGCACCAGAACCACCGAGTGCTCCTGGAGGTTGTGGCCCTCGCCGCCGATGTACGAGATGACCTCGTAGCCGTTGGTCAGGCGCACCTTGGCGACCTTGCGCAGGGCCGAGTTCGGCTTTTTCGGGGTGGTGGTGTAGACACGGGTGCAGACGCCGCGACGCTGCGGGCAGTTCTCGAGCGCCGGGCTCTTGCTGCTCTCGCGGCTGACTTCGCGCGGCTTGCGCAGCAATTGGCTAATGGTAGGCATGACCTTTACGCATCCTTTGTACTTGCGTACGTTTTACGTCGATATCCGGGCCCCCGGGCATCCCCGGTTGGACTCCGGGGCGGCCTTTCAGGCGATTTGCACAAAATCCGCCTGAAACGAATGACGTAAAGAGCGGGTCTTGCACTGGGACGACATCCATCGCCCCCGGTCTACCAGTCGGGGCGCCGCCATGCGAAACCCCGGGAATTTGGTAAGCCAGGAATGTTATCACGTACGCCCCGCGCACGCAAGCAAGGCTGCCTGGACAGCCCAGTTTAGGCGTGCCGCGCGGCGGCCAGCACGCGCCGCAGGAAAACCACGCACATGGCGACAAAGCCGGCCAGCCCGATCAGCTTGGCCGCAGTCTCGAACCCGGGACCGGCCAAAGCCAGCGGCGCCTCGCTGCCGCCCGCCCCCACCGAGGCCACGATCAGCAACGCCAGGACAACACCCATCAGGCTCTCGCCCACGATCAGGCCTGAGGCCAGCAGCGTGCCCCGGCGCTCGGCTTGTTTCAGCCTCGCCTCGGGATCGATATGCGCATCCGCGGCCTCGCGCCGAATACGCCGTTCAGCCAGCCACGAGATCACGGCGCCGACGCACAGGGCGGTGATGATGCTGGGAGGTAGATACATGCCCATGGCGACGGCCAATGGCGGCAGCCTCAGCCGGGTATATCGAACCAGCAGGACATCCAGGATGATAGCGACGATGCCGCCACCCACGCCGATCAGAATGTAGCTCCAGTCCAGGGTATGCGCGAACAGGCCCTGGGCGATGGTGATCATCAGCGTGGCCTGTGGCGCGGCCAGGGCTTGCGCCGCATCCATGTCGGCACGCGGCAGGCTGCCGATAAAGCCGTAGGCGTTGTAGAGCAACTCGAGGACCGGCGGAATGGTCACCGCGCCGACGACGCAACCGATCATCAGGGCCGCCTGCTGCTTCCAGGGCGTCGCATGGACCAGCCAGCCCGTTTTCAGGTCCTGCAGGTTGTCATTGGAAATAGCCGCGACGGCCACGACCACCGACGAACAGAAAATCGCCAGCGCCGTCAAAAATCGGACAAGCCGGGGATCATCCAGCAAACCCTGGGTCTGCCCCAGGCCGATCAGCGCAACCGACACGACCAGAATGGAAATGACGGCGATCCCCGAAATCGGGCTGGCCGAAGACCCGACCAGGCCGGCCATGTAGCCGCAAGCGGCCGCAACCAGAAACCCCATCACCACGGCCAGCGCCGTGGCCACGACCACCAACGCCCACGCCTGGCCGGCGGGCAGGCCGGAATCGCCGACGAACGAATGAAAGGTGGCCACCAGGAGGGCAACCACCAGCAGCGTCGTCCCGAGCAGGGCTCGCGGGCCCAGGTCGACATCGGTGCGCGCGCGGGCGCCAGTGTCCGGCCCGCCCCGGATCGCCCGGAACGATATGCGCATCCCCTCGGCCATGGGCTTGATCAAGGTGATCAGCGTCCAGACCGCCGCGCAGGCAATCATGCCGGCGCCGATGAGGCGCACCTCGGACGCCCAGACGGTGGAGGCGTAGGAGGCGACGGATACTCCGGCTGGCGCGGCAGACAGACTCGTGAGCCAGGGCACCGCCACCCACCAGGCCAGGGCAGCGCCGAGCAACATCGCGATCCCGGCGGTGATGCCCACTAGGTAGCCCGCCCCGACGAGGGCAAAGGAAAACCCCATGGGAATCTGGAACACCGCGCGGCCGGCGGTCAGCCAATAGCTGGCACTGTCGGCCGCCAGCCTGAAGCCGCCGGCCAGCAGACTGAAGGCACCGGCCATGGCGCCGCCCAGCATGATTTCGCGCAAACCCTGTCCTTTGCCCCGGGCCGAGTCCTGGTCTTCGTGGCCGACGCGCAAAATCTCGGCCGCGGCCACACCCTCGGGATAGGGCAGATCGCTGTTGACGATCAGCGCGCGGCGCAGCGGCACGGTGAAGACCACGCCCAATATGCCGCCGCATGCGCACACTAGGGCGGTCTGCATGAGGGGAAAGCCGCTCCAATATCCCATCATCAGCAGCGCCGGCAGCATGAAAATGATAGCCGACAGCGTGCCAGCGGCCGAGGCCTGGGTCTGGACGATGTTGTTTTCCAGGATATTGGCGCCCTTGAACGCGCGCAACACCGCCATGGAAATGACCGCGGCGGGTATGGACGAGGCGAACGTGAGGCCGACCTTCAGGCCCAGATAGACGTTGGAAGCCGTAAAGACCAGGGTAATGAGGGCACCCAGGAGGGTGCCCCGGAGGGTGAGTTCTTTCAGCGACACATTACCCTCAGTCATGGCAGACTTTCCCTCGGATATCAGATTGATCAGGATTATACGGGTTGGCGGATGCGCGGTTCCGAGACCGTCCGTGAGCCGAAAAGAGGCCTCCGGACAAGGGGGCACCCTAGCGAATTCCCTACGAAACCCGCAGATCAGACCCGGAAAATAGAACACGATTCGGTTATGATATTCCTAACCTAATTTTTCGCAGACACTGCGTTGGAGCCTGGACATGACTCGTGAAGGCGTTGCCGCGGTGGACCGCGCGCTGACCATACTGGATGTATTCATCGATGGCGGCGGTAGCCTGACGCTCACCGATATTTCCAAGCGGTCAGGATTCTACAAGAGCACCACGCTGAGGCTGGCGGAATCCCTCGAAAAGTTCGGCTACCTGCGGCGGCTCGAGGACGGGACCTATCGCCTCGGGCCCAAGCCCCTCTATCTGGGATCGCTGTATCAAAAGCACTTCCGCAGCGCCGATCTGGTGGTGCCGGTCCTGCGCAAGCTCGTCAACGAGCTGCAGGAGGGCGCCTCGTTCTTCGTGCGGGAAAAGGATGCGCGCGTCTGCCTGCACCGCGTCGACGCGCCGCGCTCGGTGCGCGACTCGGTGCACGAGGGCGACTCGCTACCCTTGCGCGTCGGGGCATCGGGCCACGTGATGCTGGCCTTCAGCGGCGAGGCGGGCGCAAAGTACGACACCATCCGGCGGGCCCTCTACGAGGTCTCGGTGGGCGAGCGCGATCCCGAGATCGGCGCGGTGGCCTGCCCGGTGTTCTCGATCGGACAGGAGCTGGCCGGCGTCATCTCGGTCTCGGGCCCGAAATACCGTTTCAGCGACGATAAGGTGATGCAGATCATCCCCATCCTCAAGCAGCACGCCGCCACGCTCAGCGAGACCCTGGGCGGCCGCTGGCCCGGCGCTGATGGACCGACCCAATGAACAACGCCACCGACTCGGCCGTCGAGGCCAATCCTCTGGGCATGCGGGGCATCGAGTTCATCGAATACCTGTCACGCCACCCCGACGAGATGGGTGCCGTCCTGGCGCAACTGGGCTTCCGCCTGATCGGCCGCCACCGCTCGCGCGAGGTGTTCCTGTACCGTCAGGGCCCGATCAATCTCATCATCAATGCGGATCCGGTCGCCCTGGCAGCCCTCGCCACCCCCGACGAGGACAACCAGATCAGCGCGGTGGCCATCCGCGTGGCCGACGCCAACCGGGCCTACGAGCGCTGCATGCAATGGGGGGCCTGGCCGATCCCGACGCGGGCGGGCGCGATGGAGCTCAACATCCCCGGCATCCACGGCGTGGGGGACTCGATCATCTACCTGGTGGACAGCAGCCGTCCCTTTTCGATCTACGACGTGGATTTCGACTACCTGACCGAGGAGCGCGAGGTCGAGCCCGCCGTGCCGGACCTGCACATATTCGGCCTGGTGCAGTACATCAATCCGGACCGCAGCGCCGAGTGGATCGATTTCTACGCCCAGCTCCTGGGTTTCCAGGCGCTGCCGCCCGACACGCATTTCGGCATCCTGCCGCACGGCACCATTCTGGAGAGCCCCTGCGCGCGCTTCTACCTGCAGCTCGTCGAGCCAGTGGGCGACGCGCTGTATGACACCGAATGGTACGAGCAGTTCGCCCGGCTGGCGTTCGGCGCCCCCGACATCCCGCAAGCGGTGCGCGCCCTCAAGGCGCGCGGCGTGCCCTTTCAGGACAATGCCTTCATCCGCCCGGACAGCCACGGCGCCATCACGGCGGCCATGTCCTATGACGTGAATTTCGAGTTCGTGCATCACGAGGCGCCGGACGACGGCCCCCGGGAGGGCATATCTTGAACCGCGAGAGCTTCGGCATCGACCTGGCCTGCATGGCCGGCCCTCTCGAGGAACGCCTGGCGGCGGCCGAAGCCGCGGGGTTTTCACAGGTGATGCTGTGGGCCCGCGACCTCGCCAACCACCCGCGCGGCTACGAGGCGGCGGTCAAGCTAGTGCGCGACAGCAAGCTGCAGGTCACCGGCCTGCAGTTGATGCGCAACTACGAAGGCATGAGCGGCCCGGCGCACGAGTACAAGCTGGACATCGTCAAGGCGCTGCTGGATGTCTGCGTCGACGTGGGCGCGCCTCTGCTGCTGGTCTGCGCCTCGGCGGCGGTGGGGCATCAGCACGACCCGGGGCGCGCCGAGACCGACCTGCGCAAGCTTGCCAACCTGGCCGTCCCGACGGGAGTGCGCGTGGGCTTCAAGGCCATCCCCTGGGGCCGCGGCATCTCGGACACCCGCAGCGCCTGGGACCTGGTGTACCGTGTCGACCACGCCAACCTCGGCCTGGTGCTGGACGCCTTTCATTTCATCGCCGGGGGCCAGGCCCTGGATGCCCTCAACGACATCCCGCCGGAAAAGATCTCGCTGGTCCAGCTCGCCGATTTCAGCGTGCCGGTCTTTCAAGAGCGCAGTGAGCACAGCGCCGACCACATGCGGGTGTTCCCCGGCGACGGGGTCCTGCACGATGCGGTCGCCGCCTTTGTGCGGCACGTGGACTGGATGGGATACGCGGGCGACTACAGCCTGCTGGTGTTCAACGAGGACTACCGGCAATTGCCGGCCCACGCCGTGGCCCGCCTGGGTGCGCGCTCGGTGACCTGGGTCAATACCCAGGTCTTGCGCCGGCGCCTGCCGCTGAACCGCCTGCGAGCCGTCTGAGCGGCCCGGCAGGCGCTGGCGCCTTAGCGCCGGATGAAGGGATTGGGCACGTCCAGATCCGTCGAGATCCAGACGCTCTTGGTGTCCAGATATTCGTGGATGGCATCGGACCCCGACTCGCGGCCAATGCCCGAGCGCTTGTAGCCGCCAAAGGGCGTCGTCACGCTGGTGGCGCGATAATTGTTGACCCAGACCGTGCCGGCCTTGAGGCGCTCGGTCACGGTCAGCGCACGGTGCAGGCTGCGCGTCCAGACCGCCCCTGCCAGACCGTAGAGGATATCGTTGCCAATGCGGATGGCGTCATCCTCGTCCTTGAAGGGGATGATGCACAGCACCGGGCCGAAGACCTCCTCCTGGGCGATGCGCATGCGGTTGTCGACGCCGGTAAAGATCGTGGGCTCGATGAACTGTCCCGCCCCCAGGTCGCTGCGGGCCTTGCCGCCCAACACGCACCGGGCGCCCTCGTCACGGGCAATCTGGATGTAGCCGAGGATTTTTTCGAACTGCGGCCGTGTCGCGATCGGCCCGATCTGGGTGTCGGGCAGCGTCGGATCGCCGAGCTTGGCCGTGCTCACGAACTCGACCAGGCGGCGGACCAGCTCGTCATGTATGTTTTCCTGGACCAGCACGCGCGACCCCGCCTGGCAGCTTTGACCGGAAGCGGCGAAAATTCCCGACACCACGCCCTTGACGGCTTGGTCCAGATCCGCATCGTCGAAAATGATGTTGGGCGACTTGCCGCCCAGCTCGAGGGTGACGGTCTTGAGGTTGCGCGCCGCCGCCTCGTAGATGCGCTTGCCGGCGAGCTCGCCGCCGGTGAACCCGATGTGCGCCACGTCGGGATGCGACACCAGGGGCTCGCCGACCTCGGGGCCGAATCCGGTCACCACATTGACCACGCCCGGCGGGAAGCCCGCCTGCTCGAACAGGGCGGCGAACTCCAGCATCGAGGCCGAGGTGAACTCGGAGGGCTTGACCACCGCCACGCACCCGGCCGCCAGGGCCGGCGCGAGCTTCCAGCTCGTGAGCGTCAGCGGCGAGTTCCAGGGCGTGATGATGGCCACGACGCCCTTGGCCTCGTAGCGCGTAAACGTGAATACCCCGGGCTTGTCGCTGGGAATGACTTTGCTTTCCACCTTGTCGGCCAGGCCGGCATAGTAGTGGAAGTACTCGCCCATATAGCGCACCTGCGCCACGACCTCGGAAGAAAGCTTGCCGTTGTCGCGCTGTTCGATCTCGGCCAGGCGCGGGGCGTTCTCGATCACGAGGTCGGCCAGGCGGCGCAGCAACTGACCCCGCCGGCTGGCGGTGAGTTTGCCCCACGGGCCTTCGAAGGCGGCCTTGGCGGCCGCGACGGCGGCATCCACGTCGGCGGCATTGCCCCGGGCAATGCGTGCCCAGGCCGCGCCTGTGTAGGGATTCTCGGTGTCGAAATAGTCGCCGGAGGCGGGCGGCGCGTAGGCGCCGTTGATGAAATGGTCGTATTGGGGCAGGGACATGACGTTCTACACCTTGTCTGAATCAAAAAGGGCCGCCAGCCTCAGGCCGGCAACGGCACGGATACGCGGCGGCCTTCGCGGGCCGCTTGGCCGATGGCCTCGACCACGCGCAGGTTCTGTACCCCGTCGCGCACGCTCACCAGGGGCTGGGCCTCGCCGCGGATCACGGCGGCGAAGTGCTCGATCTGCAGCGCCAGAGGATCCTCACGGTGCAAGTCGAGCACGTGGGTCTCGAAGGGTTTCCACCAAGAGCGGTCCGCGGCGCTGGCGTAAGTCCGCAGGCGCATGGTAGGCACCGCGAGCGAGCCCACGGTACCCGCCAGGATGTAGCAGTCCTCGTCAGGATAGGTGTCGTAGGCCTTATTTTCCTGGGAGGTCTGCTCCCAGCTGCGCGGCGAGGCCACGGTATCCGAAACCAGGAACGTCCCGAGGACGCCGCTGTCGAAACGCAGGCAAAGCGCCGCCGTATCCTCGACCTCGAAGCCCCGGGTGGCGTTCGAGACCGTGGCTTGGACCTCGACGATCTCGCCGCACAGGGCGCGCAGATTGTCGATCTCGTGGATCATATTGATCAGAATGGGGCCACCGCCCGGCTGTTTGCGCCAAGGCGCCTCGACGAAATAGTCGTCGGGCTTGCAGAACATGGCGCTGCCGGTCACGGCGACCAGGCGACCCAGGCGACCGCTGCGCACGGCGTCGCGCGCCAGCGCCATGATCGGGCTGTGGGCCCGGTGGTGACCGACCAGGAACGGCACGTCGGCAGCGCCCACCGCGCGGACCAGGCGCTCGCCTTCCGCGAGGGTGTGGGCCACCGGTTTTTCGATGAGCGCCGGCACGCCGGCCGCGAGGCATTCCAGCGCCTGCTCGACATGCAGGGCGTTGGGCGTGCCGATGACCACCCCGTCGGGACGGCCCGCGGCAAAGAGCTGGGCCAGGTTTTCGAAATAGGGGACGCCGATTTCAGCCGCCAGCACGCGGGCTGCGGGCATGGGGTCGACCACGGCGGACAGGACGCAGGAGGCACTGGCCTGGATGCGCAGGATGTGCTGGCGGCCGATGAGGCCCGCGCCCAATATGGCGATTTTGAGTTTCTGTATCATGGGCGAGGTATCGATGGTCCGCATTCAGTTCTTTCCAATAGAATCATATTCTGTCAAACAGAATATTTCAAGCCCGGGAAATTCTCTAGCGGATTCCATTTGACACTGCTTGACGCCACCCCATATAGTGCCCGGATGTACGAAATAGTACATAGGCAATCCAAGGTAAGCCCATGCGCCCCCAACATGAAACCCCCGCACTACTGCTTGGCCTGATCGGCGAAGGCATCGGCGAATCACTCAGCCCGACCCTGTACGAGCACGAGGCGGCCCAACACGGCATCCTCTGCATGTACCAGCGGATCGACCTGGACGAACTGAACCTGACGCCCGCCGACCTGCCCGAACTGCTGACCGCGGCCGAGCGCTTCGGTTTCAGCGGCCTGAACATCACCCATCCGTGCAAGCAGGCGATCATGCCCCACCTGCACGAGCTCTCGGACGAGGCGCGCGCGATCGGCGCCGTCAATACCGTGGTGCTGCGCGGCGGCCGACGCATCGGCCACAACACCGACCACTACGGATTCTCGAAAAACCTGCGCGAGCACCTTGACGGGCGCGAGCTGGGCCGCGTCGTCCAGCTTGGCGCCGGCGGCGCCGGGGTGGCGGTGGCCGACGCCACCCTGCGCCTGGGCGCGCGCGGCCTGACCGTATTCGACCAGGCGCCCGGGCGTGCCGACGCCCTCGCGCGCACCCTGCAGGCACGTTTCCCGCAGGCACAAGTGCATGCCGGCGGAGACCTCGCCAAGGCCATGCGCGAGGCCACCGGCCTGGTCAATGCCACGCCGGTGGGCATGCGCAAGCATCCTGGCACGCCCCTGCCGCCCGAGCTGCTGGAGCCGCGCCACTGGTTCGCGGAAATCATCTACTTCCCGCTCGAGACCGAGCTGCTGCACGCCGCACGGCAAAAAGGCTGCCACACGATAGACGGCGTCGGGATGGTGGTGCACCAGGCCGCCCGGGCCTTCGAGCTCTACACAGGGGGCCTGCCGGCCGATGCGCGCCGCATGGGCGCCCACGTCACTGAGGTGCTGCGCCGGCGCCCCGGCGCCGCGCACACCGACTAGTAATAGAATGATGATGCGATGGGCTCGAAAACGGGGCCATCGCAAGCGCACGGCCGCATCGCGGCGCAAGCACCCTCCAGACCCCGAAAAATCCACAGGAAGCACCCGACATGAAGATTCTCATGCTGCACGGCATCAACCACAATATGTTCGGCAAGCGCGATCCCAAGCAATACGGGACCATCACGCTCGAGCAGATCGACGCGCAGCTGGCCACTCTGGCCACGGAGCTCGGCGCCGAAATCGACAGCTATCAGACCAACTGCGAAGGCGCGATGTGCGAGCGCATCCACCAGGCCTATGCGGATGGCGTGGATGCGGTCCTGATCAACGCCGGCGCCTGGACCCACTACAGCTACGGCCTGCGCGATGCCCTGGCGATCCTGACGGTGCCCATCGTCGAGCTGCACATGTCCAACATCCATGCCCGCGAAGAATTCCGCCACAAGTCCGTTTTCGCGGAAATCGCGCTGGGCCAGATCTGCGGCTTCGGCGTGGACAGCTACCTGCTGGCGCTGCGTGCGGCGGTGTCGGCCGTCAAGGCTAAAAAGGCCTGATCCAGACGCCACCCGGCCGCCGCCGGGAACGCCAAAGGGGCGCCTCACGGCGCCCCTCGTTTTTTGTGCCGCCCAAGTCGCAGCGGCCTCAGGCCTTCAAGTCGGCGACCGCGGCCTCTTGGTACAGCACCCCGTCACGCATCATGGCGTCGATCTCGGAGGCTCCAAAACCGAGCTCCTCGGCGATCTGCCGATTGTGCTGCCCCATGAGCGGCGCCGCCTCGCGGATGGTGGTGTCGCAGCCCGAGAACCGGAACGGCGTGTTGAGCAATTCGATATCACCCAGCACAGGGTGATGCTGGCGCAGCACCATGCCGCGCGCCTGGATCTGGGGATCGTTCACGACGTCCTCGATGGTCTGGACCTTGGCGCAGGGCACGTCGATGGTGTCCAGCGCTTCGAGGCACTCGGCGACCGTGCGCACCTCGGTCCAGGCGCGCACGACGGGCAGTGCATCCAGGCGATTCGCGTTGCGGCCGGCCGCCGTATGGAAACGGGTGTCGGCGGCGAAGGCCTCACCCCCCACCAGCAGCGCCAGGCGCTTCCAGGCCGCGTCGACCTGCGCGGCGATGACCAGATAGCCGTCGCGCGCCGTGAACACACCGTAGAGCGTCGAATCCGGCAGGTCGTGCCCGGTCTGCTGCGGGACGATCTTGCCGCCCGAGAGTGTGTAGCACTGTCCCGCGTACTCGTGCATGGACACCAGACAGTCATACAGCGAAAGATCGATGTGCTGGCCCCGGCCGGACTTGACCCGTCCGAGCAGCGCGGCGTTGATGGCCGCCACGCCGTGGATGCCGGTGTACATATCGCCCAGCGCGATGCGCAGCAGGGGGGGGGCCTCGCCCGGCGAGCCGACCATGGCCATAATGCCGCTCTTGGCCTCGGCGATCAGGCCGAAACCGGCCCGGTGGGATTCGGGCCCGGTGTGGCCGTAGGCCGAAACCGAGCAATACACCAGACCCGGGTTCAGGGCCGAGAGCGCCTCATAGCCCAGGCCGAGCTTGGCCAGCGCGCCGGGGCGGTAGTTCTCGACAAAGACGTCGGCGGTGGCCACGAGCTTTTCCAGCATGTCCCGGCCACGCGGGTCCTTGAGGTTTACGCACAGGCCCTTCTTGCCCATGTTCTGCTGCAGGAAATAACCGCTCTGGCCTTCAATGAAATAGGGATGATGCCGGCCGGCGTCGCCCTCGGTGGGGCGCTCGATCTTGATCACCTCGGCGCCCATGGCGGCCAGGCAGCGGGACAAATAGGGGCCGGCCAGGAAATGGCTGTAGTCGATGACCCGAATGCCCTCCAGGGGGCGTGCTTGCGTCGTCATGTGGTGTCTCTCTTCAGTGCGTGGAGTCGGGGCGGCAGGGAATCATGAGCCGGTGCTCGCCGCGCTGCAGGATCTCGCCGCGCTGGTTGGCGAGCTCGGATGGCAGCACCAGAATGCCCCAGCCGGGCCGGCTGCGCGACAGACGCGCGCTTTCTACGTGAAACGTGACCTGGACCGTGTCATTGATATAGATCGGCGCCAAGAAGTCCCAGGTCCAGCCCAGCGACATGCCCGGCACGAAGCGCAAATCCGCCTGCGTCTTGAGCCCGTCGGTCAGGGCCAGGCCCAGCAGCCCGTGCGCCACGCGGGTGCCGAAGTGCGTGGTGCGCGCATAGGCCTCATCGGTGTGCAGCGGCGTATGGTCGCCCGAGACATCGGCATACTTGTCGATATGGTCCGCGGTCACAACCAGCGTGGGCGAGGCTCCTTTCGAGCCGACCACGACCTCATCAAAATATAGTTCCTGCATGGATTCGATCCCCTTAGCAATCAAACAATTCAAGCGCAATCCCATCGGGGGTGCGCAGCCAGTGCGGCCCCTGCGGCAGAGCGGTCACGGACCAGTCCGCGGCGCGCGCCAATGCGGCTTCCAGCCCTCGCACGCGAATCGCGACATGGGCGATCCAGGGCTGCGCCGACGCAACCTCGGCGACCACCTCAGGCGCGGCGATGAGCTGGATGCCGCCCTCGAGCCAGACCTGGCGCGGCGCCTCGGGCGGGCCGTCCACCTGACGCACCGCCATGCCCAGGACCGCCTCGAAAAAGCGAATGTTCCAATCGATGTCCCCCACCCTGACGGCGACGTGATCGAGCGCGGTGCGCGGCGCGGCCGCCTGCCCCAGCATGCCCTCGATACCCTTGACGCAGGCGACCAGGGTGCTGTTGACCGGCGTGGCGATGCCGAGCTGCGCACCGCGCTCGACAACGGCGCCGTTGACGAAGTCGATCTCGGTGACACTACCCTTGTCCAGGCTCTGCAGCATCGAGGTGCGGAAATCCGCCGGCAGGCCGGCGCCGGCCTTGCGCCACGCCTCGAGCGGATCGCTGATGGACAAACGCACCCCGCCGGCGTGGGCGATCTCCATCGCCTCGCGCACCGCCGCCACGCCGACGGCCTCGAGGGGCGCGCACTCATACAGGGGGCCGTAGGGCATGCGCGAGATCGCCGTGACCGCGCCGGTGGCCACATTGATCAGCAGCTTGTCCCAGATTGTGCCCATGATGTTGTCGCTGACCTCGACCAGCATCCCGGCGCGCTCGAACTCGCGCGCGATCGCGCGCACCCGCTCGGTGACGCGCCCGTCGAGTTCGCCGATCACGGTTTCCTTGCCACGCACACCGTAGATGATGTGCCCCGGCCCGAGCAGGGTCCCGCCAACGTAGGTCTTGCCCGCCAGCACGCGGTCGCGGCCCACGTATTCGGCCAGGATGTCCTCGTGACCCAGGCCGTTCTGGAGGGACAGCACCAGCGTGTGGGGCGCCAGCAGCGGCCCGGCCTGATCCATGGCCTCGTGCGTATGGAACGACTTGACCAACAGAATGACCAGATCCACGGGCCCGATCTGTGCGGCCGTGGTCGCAGCCCGGATGCGCACCCGGCGTTCGCCGTCATGGTCGCGCAAGCGCAGCCCCTCGGCATTGATGGCATCGACGTGCGCCGCATTGCGATTGACCAAGGTCACCTCGGCACCGCCCTCGGCCAGGCCGGCGCCGATGGCGCACCCGAGGGCGCCCGCACCCAAAATACAAATCTTCATCCCACGTCCCCCGTCATCGATTACCTCGTGGCCTCTTTATTCTAGGCGGGCGGTAATCTAAATTAAATGCAATAATCCAAATGTCATCCATTGGGTATTTAAATACCTGCCGCCCACCCTCGACATGGAAGCCTTGCCCGAAACCAAGCTGCTGCGCCTGTTCGATGTGCTCTACACCGAAGGCAGCGTGACCGGCGCGGCCGAGCAGCTCGGCCTGAGCCAGCCCACCGTCAGCATCTGGCTCGCCCAATTGCGCGAGCAACTCGGCGACCCGCTGTTCGTGCGCACCTCCAAGGGCATGCAGCCCACGCCGCGCGCCCAGGCCCTGATCGGCATGGTGCGTGACGCCCTGGACGCCTTGCGCCAGATCGGCGGCGCGGCGCCCGCCTTCGACCCCGCGCACTCGGACCGGCGGTTCTGCGTGGCCATGACCGACGCCAGCCACGTGAACCTGCTGCCGCAGCTCCTGGGCCACTTGCGCCAGTCCGCGCCCTCGATCGGCTTCAGGGCCGGGATCATCGACGTCACGCTGGCCGAACGTCTGCAGTCGGGCGCGGTGGATCTGGCCCTGGGCCTGATCCCCGAGCTGGGCGCGGGCTTTTACCAACAGACGCTGTTCACCCAGGACTGGGTCTGCCTCGCCCGGGCCGATCATCCCCGCATCGGCGCGCGCCTGACCCTCTCGGCGTATCGGCGCGAAGGCCACATCGAAATCGTGTCCGGCACTGGCCATCATCTGCTCGAGAACGCCCTGCGGCACGCGCGGGTCACGCGGCCCGTCGTGCTGGAATTGCCCGGTTTCCTGGGACTGTCGGCGGTGCTCGAGACCAGTGATCTGCTCGTTACCGTCCCGCGCCAGACAGGCGAAACCCTGGCCAGCCGGGGCACGCTGCGCCTGCACCCCTGTCCATTCCCCATCCCGCCGTTCACCGTGAAACAGCATTGGCACACCCGATTCCACCAGGACCCCGGCAACCGCTGGTTGCGCCACGCCTGCATGGCTTTGTTCGGGACCACGCCCGCGGCGCGCCTACAACCTTCCCCCGCCTGACGACATGACCCCAAAAAAGACCACCCGCAGTCGCAGCAACGACCCGGCGGCCACCCGCCGCAATATCCTCGAGGTGGCCATCCGCGAGTTCGCGAAGAAAGGCCTCGCGGGTGCGCGCATCGACGAGATCGCGGCGCAGACCTCGGCCAGCAAGCGGATGATCTACTACTACTTCAAGGGCAAGCAGGGCCTGTACCTGGCGGCCCTCGAGGAGTCCTATCGCAATATCCGCCACATCGAGGGCACCCTGCGCCTCGAGAGCCTGCCACCCGACGAGGCCGTGCGCACGCTGGTGGGTTTCACCTTCGACTACCAGTCCCACAATCCCGATTTCGTGCGCCTGGTGATGAACGAAAACATGCACCACGGGCGCTACCTCGCGCAATCCGCCTCGATCAAGGACCTGAACATCCCGGCGATCAACGGCATCCGCGAGATCTATGCCCGGGGCTGCGAACAAGGCCTGTTTCGCCCCGGCCTGGACCCGATCGACCTCCACGCCTCGATCAGCGCGCTGTGCTTCTTTCACGTCTCGAACCAGCATACGTTCTCGCTGATCTTCAAGCGGGACGTGATGGCGCCCGCAGCCTACGCACAGCGCCGGCACAACGTCATCGAGCTGGTCCTGCGCTATATGCTGGCCTGAGGGCGCCCGCCACGGTCACACGGCGTCCGAGGGCTCCTCGTCCGGCAGGCCGGCGCCGAGGAACAGCCGCTCGATATTGGGATCAAGCAGCAGTTCGGCGGCGGGCTTGTGCAGCACGCAGGTGCCCGAGGACAGCGCGATGGCATCGTCCGAGACCTTGAGCGCGCTGTTGACGTTCTGCTCGACCATCAGCACCGTCATCCCTTGCGAGACGAGCTGGCGCAGCAGCTCGAACACACCCGCCACGATCTGCGGCGACAGACCGATGGACGGCTCGTCAATCAACAGCACACTGGGGCGCAGCAGCAGCGCGCGCCCGATCTCGAGCTGCTTTTGCTCACCGCCCGACAAGGTCGATGCCTGTGAGTGCAGCCGCTCTTTCAGCCGCGGGAAACGGTCCAGCACCTCGGGGATGCGCTCGTGCGTGGTCTTCATCCCCAGCGTGATTCCGCCCAGCTCCAGGTTCTGGTAGACCGTGAGCTGGCCAAACAGGTTGCGGCCCTGCGGCACGAACGCAATGCCCTGGGCCAGCAGCTCTCGCGCGCTGGTATTGGTGATGTCTTGTCCGTGCAGCAGCACCTTGCCCTGGCGCACCTTGAGCAGGCCGAACAGGGTCTTGAGCACCGTGGACTTGCCCGCCCCATTGGGGCCGAGCAACAGCGTGATGGCGGCCTTGCGGGCCTGGAAGGACAGTTCATTGAGAATCATGAAGTCCTTGTAGCCGGCCACGACCCCCTGGAATTCGATTGCGATATCCGTCATTGCGCTCAGCTCCCCAGATAGGCCTCGAGTACGCGCTTGTTGGCGCGCACCTCGGCGGGCGTGCCCACCATCATCACCTCGCCCTCGACCATCACCATGATCCGATGACACAGGTCCATCACGAAGTCCATATTGTGCTCGATCACCACGAACGAGCCCTGGCGCTGCTGGTTGAGCTCCTTGAGCATCCGCGAAATGCCGGCCACCAGCCGCGGATTGACCCCGGCGCAGGGCTCGTCGAGCAGCACCAGCGCCGGTTCGCTCATGAACGCCATGGCGATGTCGACGAGCTTCTGCTGGCCATAGGACAGTGAGCCCGCCGGCTTGTGCTTGACGTGGGCGATATTGAACAGATCGATGAGTGAGTCGGCCCTGCCGCCCAGCCCCGAATCCGTCGGCGCGAACAGGCGCCGCAGCATAGTGCTCTTGTGCTCCTGCGCCGCGACGATCAGGTTGTCGCGCACCGTCATATTGCCAAACACCTGCAGGGTCTGGAACGTACGCCCCACGCCCTGCATGCTGAGCTGCTGCGGATTCAGGTCGGTGATGTCCTTGCCGTTGAGGAAGATCTGGCCGTCATCCGGCCGGATCTGCCCCAGCATGCTGTTGAACATGGTGGTCTTGCCCGAGCCGTTGGGCCCGATCACCCCGAAGATTTCACCGGGCATGACTTCGAAAGACACGTCGCGCACCGCCTGGATGGCGCCGTAGGATTTCTTGAGCCCCTTGACGCTCAGTATCGGATTCATGCACCTCTCCTTGCCTGAGCGGCCGCCGTGATGCGCGCCGCCTCATGCGCCTTGGCTTCGCGGCGGGCGATCAGCGCCTGGCGCAGCGACAGCAGCCCGCCCGGCAGCCAGACCATCAAACCCACGATCACCGCGCCGAACAGCAACAGATACCAGCCCTCGGTGAAGCGCAACCACTCGGGCGCGAACACACCGATGAAGGAACCCAGCACCGGTCCCAGCAGATAGCCCGGCCCGCCGAGAATCACCATCAGGAACATCAGGATGGAAATCTGCACGTCGAACGGCGCTGGATCGATGAATTGCACCAGCGAGGCGAACAGCGAGCCGGCCACCCCCGCATAGACCCCGCCGATGGCGAAGGCCAGCAGCGTGTAGCGCTGGATGTTGACCCCCAGGCTCTCGGCCCGGATCGGGTTGTCGCGCAGGGCCGTGAAGGCCTTGCCCCAAGGCGAATGGATCAACCACCACAGCAGCAGGAACGCGATCAGGGCAAAGGCCAGCACAAAGTAGTAATACGGAATCGCCCCCTTGAAGACATAGCCGAATAAGCTCGGCCGCGCGATGCCGGATATCCCGAAGGTGCCGCCGGTGAGCCATTCCTCGTTCTTGAGGATGAGCACGATGATCTCGTTCAAGCCGAGGGTGGCGAAGGCCAGGTAGTGCATCTGCACGCGCAGGGCCGGAAAGCCCACCAGCAGTCCGAGCACGAAACACAGCACCATGCCCACCACCATGGCCGCCCAGAAATCGACGCCCGCCTGCATCAGGATAGCCGACGTATAGGCACCGATGCCGAAGAAGGAGGCATGGCCCAGGGCCTTCAGGCCGGCATAGCCAACGATGAGGTTCAGGCCGAAGTTGGCGATGACGTAGACCAGCCAGTACGTCAGCAGGTAGACGCCGTAGGTCTTGAAAAAGTGCGGCGCGACGATCAGCGCCACGATGCTCAGAATGCCCAGAATCCAGTTGAGTTTCTTCATGATCGTCCCCTCAGACCTTGCGCTCGGTGGGCGCGCCCAGCAGGCCATTGGGCTTGAACAGGATCACCAGCATGAACAGCCCCAGCGCGGCGCCGTCCTTGTAGGCCGAGGACACATAGGCCCCGATCAGGTTCTCGCTCACGCCGATGATGATGCCGCCCAGCAGGGCGCCGCGCGAATTGTTGAACCCGCCGATGATGGCTGCGAGAAACGCCTTCAGTCCCAGGGTGATGCCCATGTCGAACTTGGCCAGGTACAGCGGCGTGACCAGCAAGGCCGCCAGCGTGGCCAGCATGGCGTTGATCGCGAAGGTATAGAAGATCATCCGGTTGACCTTGATCCCGAGGACCTCGGCCGATTCGGTGTTCTGGGCCACCGCCTGCATGGCGCGGCCCGTGACCGTGCGCTGCAGGAAGGCCTGCAGGCCCACGACCACGATAAAGGTAACCAGCAGGGTGCCGAGATCGCCGGCCGAGACATTCACGCCGCCAAAGTTGAAGACCTCGTAGCCGAAAGCATTCTGGAACGGCAGCGCCTGCGCGCCAAAGGAAAGCTGCACGCCACTGCGCATGATCAGCGCCAAGCCGATCGTGGCCACGACTAGGGGCATGACGCCGTACTTGCGCATCGGATCGACGATGGTGCGCTTGAAGCCATAGCCCAGGACCGCGGTCGCCACGATAAGCGTGAGCGCGAAACTGAGCAGCAGCGGCAAGCCCAGCGCCTGGAAGGCCAGCATCGAGAAAGCCGGCAACATGACGAACTCGCCGGTGGCGAAGTTGATGGTGCCCGAGGCCTGCCACAGCAGGGTAAAGCCGAGCGCGGCCAAGGCGTAGATCGCCCCGGTGGCCATCCCGGAGATGATGAGTTGGAGTAAATCTATCATTTGGGCTTGCGCCTATGCTATTGACGGGCTGGCGTCCCGTCCTTGAATGGCCGCACCGGCGCTGCGCGCCGCTGCGGCTTGAATGCCCCCGGGGTCGAACCCGGGGGCGGCTACCAGGCGCCGGTTACTTCTTGCCCAGCGGCGGCAGGATCTCGATGACCTTCTGATGCCCGTTGACCACCTGCACCAGGAAGCTCTCGCGGTCGAGGTCGCCCTTGTCATCGATCGACACGTCCATCAGAACGCCCGGGTGGTCCTTGGTCGAGATATGGATGCCATGCAAGGCCTTGGTCACCAGTTCGCGATCGAACTTGCCAACCTTCTCGATGGCGGCCTTGAGGATGTAGATGCCCGTGTAGCCCTTGATGCCGTTGTGGTCGGACACATAGCCGTAGGCCTTCTGGAAGTCCGCGCCGTATTTCTTCATGCCTGGCAGGGGCGCATCCACGGTCAGGCCAACGTGGGCGATGGCGCCCTCGGCGGCGGGTCCGGCGAGATCGATGACCTTTTGACCCGTGAGCGTGGTCTCGCCGACGATGGGCTTATCCCAGCCCTGCTTTTTCAGTTCGCGCAGCAGGCGAGCCGATTCCTCCTCGTTGAGGTAGGCAAAGATCGCATCGGCGTTGCTTTGCTTGGCCTTGAGCACGGCCGAGCTGAAGTCCACCTGCCCGGTGCTGGTCGAGATGTCCTCGACGACCTTGACGTGGGTGCTCTTGAGCGCCTCGATGATGGCGTCGCGCCCACCCTTGCCAAAGTCGTTGTTCACGAAAATGACGGCGATGCTGTTGATGTCCTTGCGGCCGTCCAGATAGCGCGCGACCTTGGGCATGGCGTCGGCCTGGGTCAGGCTGGTGCGAAAGACGTAGGGATTGCCCTTTTGCGTGATGGACGCAGCCTCGCCGCCAATGAAGTTGGGCACCTTGGCCGCCTCGGTCGTGTCCATGCTGACCATGATCGAACCCGAAAACACGGGGCCGAACACGGCAAAGGCCTCATCATCGATCGCCTTTTGGGACAGGCCCTTGGCAATGCCCGGGTTGGTCTGGGTGTCGGCCGAGGTCGTGACGATCTGGCGACCCAGGATGCCGCCGGCGGCGTTGATTTCCTTGATGGCCAAGTCGGCGCCGTTCTTGAAGTTGGTGCCGGCGGTGGTGCCTGGCCCGGTGAGCTCGACGACCTCGGCGATCTTGACCGTGTCGGCGGCGAACGAGGGCGCGGACAAGCCGGCTATCGCAACGGCGAGGGCGCCCGCCAGGGCATACTTCTTGAACAGGGTGTGTGTCTTCATGCATGTCTCCTTGGATGAAGCCTGATGGCTGCTAAGTGGACGAACCGTCAATCTATGCTGACATGGGAAATCTTCGCACCGGGCGAATAGATGTCCAGGATGTTCCAGTGGCCCGACGTGGGGACCGGATTATTACGCATCAGGACATCGATGACGACCGGCTTTTTGCTGCTTATAGCACGTGCAAGCGCATCCTTGAACTCTGAAGCGCTCTCGATCCGGATGCCCTCTGCGCCATAAGCGCGGGCAATGGCGGCAAAGTCCGGGGTGTAGGGCTTGCCGTCCTTGACGAATACCGTTCCGAGCGTGGTGCCGTAGTGCGCCTTTTGCAGGCCCGCGATAGTGCCGAAGGCGCAGTTGTTCATCACCACCCAGACCACGGGAATGTTCTCTTCGACCGCGGTCGCCAGCAGGGCCGGGTTCTGGCCGAATCCGCCATCACCCACCAAGGACACCACCACGCGGTCGGGGCAGGCGAGCTTGGCGCCCAGCGCGCCGGGCGCGCCGAAGCCCATGGTGGCGTAGCCACCCGGTGTGAGGATGCTGCCCGGCTCGTAGACGGGAAACTGCTGGCCCACGCCGTTCTTGTTCCAACCCACATCGGTGGTGATGATCGCATCGCGCGGCAGGACCTCGCGCACCTCGGCCAGGATGCGCTCGGGCATCATGGGGTAACTGTCGCTGCGGATGGCCTCGACGTTGCTGGCCGAAAACTCGCGGCGGTAATCGGCGATGCGCTGGCGCAGGGCCTCGTTGGGACGCGGCTCGGGCAGCATCTCGCGCGCCACCCGGTTGAGGACCTTGAGGGCCTGGTGCAGATCGGCGACCGCGCCGATCTGGGCGGGATAGTTGCGGCCGATCTCGGCCGGATCGATATCGATGTGGATCAGGCGGGTCGGCGGAAAACTGAAGGTGTACTCGTTTTCCCAGGAACTGCAATCCGCCTCGGTGAAGCGCGTGCCCAGGCCCAGCACCAAATCGGCCTCGCGGCAGGTGTCGTTGACGAACTGCGTGCCCCAGAAACCAGTCATGCCCAGGGTCAGGGGATGGTCATCGGGCAGCACCCCCTTGCCCATCAGCGAATGGGCGACCGGCAGGCCGAGGTGCTCGGCCAGATCGGCCAATTCACGCGCCGCGTCGGCCAGGATCACGCCGCCGCCGGCATAGATCACGGGCCGCTCGGCATCGATCAGTTCCTGGACGATCCGCCGCGCGAGCGTGTCGTCGATCGAGGGCTTTTCCAGTTGCTTGGTGTGGGCCCGCAGACGCTCGAACAGAGCCGTGTCGACCTTCATTGAGAAGATGTCCATCGGCACGGACACCAGCACCGGGCCCGGCCGGCCGCTTTCAGCGAGCTGGAAGGCCTTTTCCAGAATCTCGGGGAACAGGTCGGGGCGATCCACGCGCCAGGCGCGCTTGACGAAGGGGCGATAGATCTCCCACTGCGCCGCATCGGCGTGCAGGTTGATCTCTTGGTGGGGATGCTTGCCATGATAGTGGCTGGGCACGTCGCCCGCGATCACCACGACCGGGATTGAATCCAGGGCGGCGTTGGCAATGCCGGTGGACGCATTGGTCAGGCCGGGCCCGAGGTGGCTCAGGACCACGGCGGCCTTGCGGCGCATGCGCGCGTAGCCATCGGCCGCGTGCGCCGCGATCTGCTCGTGGCGCGAATTGATGAAGCGGATCGAGCTGCCCTCCAGCTCGGTCAGAACGGCGATGTTGGTGTGGCCGCACAGCCCGAAGATGTGCTCGACGCCGCGTTCTTCGAGGTAACGGACCAATTGGTGCGCGATCAACTCTTGCATGATGTCTCCATTCGCTTACTTGACGGTACCGGTTTTCGGGCCGGTATAGGCATAGGGGATGCTGGGGGGCATGGGACCCTTGATGCGACGGCCCTCCTGCATCTGCTCCCAGGCATGGGCGAGGATGCCGACCGAACGCGACAGGAGGAAAATCCCCCGGCCCAGTTCAGGGGCAAAACCGAGTTCAGAATAGATGACGGCGGTTGCGCCATCAATATTCATGGGAATATGGCGCCCCTTTTCACGCTCCAGGACGACCTCGATCCTACGGCCGATGGCGGCGAACTCGCCCGTCACCACGCCAGTGGCCACGGCCTCGTCGACCAGGGCCAGCAGGCGGGTCGCCCGCGGGTCGCGGGGGTGGAAACGGTGACCGAAGCCGGGCACGATTTTGCCGTGCTCGGCGCGATAGGCGTCCAGGGCCTGCTGGATCGGATCACCGGTGCCCTGCCCAGTGCGCGCCCGGCAATCCCGATAGAGCGTCATGCACTGCTGGCCGGCGCCCCCATGGATGTCGCCCAGCACGTTGACCGCCGAGCCCACGGCCCCGTTCAGATCCACGCCGCAGCTGATCGCCATCCGCGAGATCGCGATCGACGGGGCATGCGGACCGTGGTCCACAGCGGACACCAGGGCGGCCTCGAACAGGCGGGCCTGCGCCTCGTCGGGCAATGTGCCACGCAGCATCAACCAGATCATCTGGGCAAAGCTGATCCTGCCGATCAAATCCTGGATCGGATAACCCCGGATGCCGATCTTGCCCGGCTCGATGTCGATGATGCTGGTGGACCACCAGCGGCTGGCCTCATCGATCCGCTCGTCGGCCGCCGCGCCTTGCGCAGTCTGTGTCGTCATATCTAGATCACCTGATTGTCGCGCATGGCGCGAATCTCGTCCGTCGAATATCCAAGCTCATCGAGGATCGGATCGGTGTCCGCCCCGAGGACCGGAGGCGGCGTGGCCACATCCGGATTGCCGCCCGCCATCTTGAAGCCGGCACGCACCACCTCGATGGGGCGGTCCAGTCCGGGCACCTCGTCAAAGCGCGCCAGCAGTTCGCGTCCGCGCACCTGCGGCAATTCCAGCGCCTCGGGCACGCTCAACACCCGCCCGGCGGGCACGCCAATGCCCGACAGAATGGCTTCCCAATCCTGCGCGGACTTGGCGGCCAGGGCCTGTTCGAGCTCGGCGGTGAGCGCGGCCCGGTTCTGCTTGCGCTGCTCGCGGCGCGAAAAGCGCTCGTCCTCAACCAGCTCGGGCCGCCCGACGACACGCATCAGGGCTTCGAACTGCTCCTGCTTGTTGGCGGCGATGTTGAGCAGGCCGTCGCCCGTGCGGAACGTGCCCGACGGCACCGCAGTGAAGTTTTCGTTGCCCATGGGCTTGGGCAGGACATCGGCGATCAGGTAGTTGGAGACCACCCAACCCATGGTCACAATGGTGGAATCCAGCATGGAGACGTCGATGAAATCGCCCTGGCCGGTGCGTTGCTGGCGCACCAGGGCACTGGCGACGGCGAAGGCCGCCGTGATGCCGCCGATGGTGTCCGCCATGGGATAACCGACGCGCAGGGGCGCCGAGTCCTCGGATCCGGTGATGCTCATCACCCCCGACAGGCCCTGGACGATCTGGTCATAGGCGGGCGCACCGCGCATCGGGCCATCCTGGCCGAATCCGGAGATCGCGCAATACACCAGGCGCGGATTCGCGGCTTTCAGCACCTCGTAGCCCACATTCAGGCGATCCATGACCCCGGGGCGGAAATTCTCGATCAGCACGTCGGCGCTGCGCACCAGGCGCAGCAGCACCTCGCGCCCCGCGTCGGACTTCAGGTTCAGCGTCATCGAGCGCTTGCCACCGTTCTGGGCGAGAAACGAGGCCCCCATCCCGGCAGCGTTCAACGAGGAATCGGCGCCGAGCTGGCGCGCGAGGTCGCCGGTGCGGGGAACCTCGACCTTGATCACATCGGCCCCCAGCAAAGCGAGCTGATATGCGCAAAACGGGCCGGCCAGGACGTTCGTCAAGTCCAGTACACGGATACCCTCGAAGGCCTTCGTCATTGCATTCCTCTGGTCACGATCGATTAGCGCTGCGCTATCGAGCGTACTTTAGAACACAATTCTATTCAACGCAACCGCTTTCTGGAATGAAATTTTGACGACCCATATTGCAAGAGGCGCCGCACCGAGATCATCAGGCCTCCCGTGGCGATGACCAGGATCCCGATCCAGGACACGGCGTCGGGAAGCGTGCCGAAAATCATCCAGCTCAGGGCGGCGACGAACACGAGCTGGAAATAACTGTAGGGCCCCAGGGCAGCGGCCGGGGAATACGACAGCGCCTTGGTGATCACCAAATGGCCGACGGCGGCAATGCAGCCCGACCCTCCGACCAGCAGCAAATCGGTCCAGAGCATGGGCATCCACACGGCGGGCATGACCGGCAGGAGCAGCGCCGTGCCCACCATGCCGGTATACAGATTGCTGGTCACAGGATGCTCGGAGCTGCGCGTCGAGCGGGTCACGATCTGGTAGAGGGCATTGCACACGGCCGCCCCCACGGGAAACAGGATTGCCCAGGTGAGCAGGCCGCCGCCGGGCCGCGCGATGATGAGCACCCCGGCGAACCCGCAGCACACGGCCACCCAATCCATGCGCCGGGCCTTTTCCTTGAGCAGGGCCCCCGAGAGCAGCGTAACGATCAGCGGCGCGAGAAACAGGATTGCCGACGTCTCGGTCAGCGGCAGCCGCGCGAAACCGTTGATCACCAGGATGCTGGCGCTGAACAGGCACAGGCCCCGCAGCAGTTGCAGCGGATAGCTGTGGGCATGGAACAGGCTCCAGCCCATGCGCGGGGCAAAGACGAGGGCGAGCAATAAGGTCTGCGCCGCATAGCGCCCCCAGACGATCTGGGTCAGGGGGTAGAACGCGGCGAGGTATTTGGTCGCGGAATCCAGCATGGCGAAACAAAGGCCGGCCAGGCACATGAGCACCGGCCCCAGCCAGGGCCGCGCGTCGCCTTGTATGTCCATTATCCGCCCGGCACCCTACCTCAGCATCGCCATGACCGGTTCGACCTCGGGTTGCCGGCCATGCCATAGACGGTAGGACTCGGCCGCCTGGCCGACCAGCATGCCCAGGCCGTCCGATACCCGGCCGGCCCCCAGTTCGCGCGCGTCGGCCATGAACGCCGTGTCGCCCTTGCCGTAGACGAGGTCATAGGCGAGCGAGCCGGGTGCGAACACGCCGCTGGCCAGCGGCAGGTGGGCGCCGCTGAGGCTGGCCGAGGTGGCGTTGATCACCACATCGAAGCGGCCGCCAGCGACCGCGCCCAGCGGGCCGGCCTCGATCTTGCCGGCCTGGCGCCGGTCGGCCAACAGATCATGGGCCTTGTGCTCGGTGCGATTGACCAGCAGCAGGTAATCCGGAGCGGCCTGCAAGAGGGGCAGCAGAATGCCGCGCGCGGCGCCGCCAGCCCCGATCACGAGCAGCCGTCGGCCCTCGAGGCTGACGCCCAGGCGATCCTGGATGTCGCTGACCAGGCCGATCCCGTCGGTGTTGTCGCCATAGACGCCATCGGGCCCGAACTTGAGGGTATTGATCGCCTGGGCCGCCTGCGCGCGGTCGGACAGGGTATCGGCGAATTCCAGAGCGGCGAGCTTGAACGGGGCGGTGACGTTCATGCCCTTGCCGCCCTCGGCGATGAACCGGCTGACGACCTCGGTAAAGGTGTCGTGTTCGGCAAGCAGTGCCTCATACCGCAAGTCATGCCCGAATTGCCGGGCGAAGGCGGTGTGCAGGATGGGAGATTTGGATTGTGCGATCGGATTGCCGATCACGGCGTAGCGGTCTGTCATGTCACGCTCCTGCGGGCGCGGAGAAAAGCTCTAAGGATACGGTGCGGCTATCTTAGAGTAAACCCGATCAACCCACAACGGGAACCTGATTTCGTTTTAATGTTGCGTGGTACAGAATTTAATTCTATATTAGTTGCAGAACTGCTACTTCAAGGAATTCCCCCATGGCCCTCCAGTTTTCGCTGGCGCATTTGACGGTGCTCACCTGCCCGCCGACAGAGATGATCCGCATCGCGCAGCGCACCGGCTACGACTTCGTCAGCTTGCGGCTGACCGCGGTCACCCCCACAGAACACGTCTTTGCCTTGCAAAACGACCGTGCGATGCTCAACGAGGTCAAAGCCCTGCTCGCCGACACCGGCGTCGGCGTGCTCGACATCGAGTTGGCGCGCATGCCCGCCGAGATCGAGCCCGAGACCTATGCCGCCGTGCTCGACACGGCGGCCGAGCTGGGTGCCCGGCACATCCTCACCCAACTGCCCGATCCCGACCGCGAACGCGCGGCCCAGCGCTTCGCCCGGCTGTGCGACATGGCCCGTCCGCTCGGCTTGACCGTGGACGTGGAATATCCGAGCTGGACCGAAACCCCGGACCTGCAGGCAGCGGTCGAGGTGGTGCGTGCGATCAACCGGCCCAACGCGGGCATCGTGATCGACACGCTGCACTTCAACCGCTCGCGCGACAGCATCAACGAGTTGCGCGCGTTGCCGCGCGAATGGTTCCATTACGCGCAAGTCTGCGACGCGCCGGCCGAGATTCCCGACACGGTCGAGGGCCTGATCCACGCGGCACGCAGCGAACGCTACGTGCCGGGCGAAGGCGGGATCGACATCCGCTCGATCCTGGACGCCATGCCGGCCCTGCCCTATTCCCTCGAAATCCCCAACGACGCCCAGCTCCAGGCCCTGGGCCACGAGGAATGGGCTCGCCGCTGCATCGACGGCGCACGCCGCTATCTGGCCGCCTGAGGTCACGCATGGCACCCCGCGTCGCGGGGGCACATGCAAAAGAGGCCCCGCCGATCAGCGGGGCCTCGGTTTTCCGGCGTCGGACAACAGGCCGACGCGCGTGACCTACACCGTCCCGTAGAGGATTTCACCATGCTTGCGCAGGCTGCGTGCGATCACGCTGCGATGAATTTCCGAGGTGCCATCGAAAATGCGGAAAATCCGCGCATCGCGATACAGGCGTTCAACGGGCAGGTCCGCGCAATAACCCATGCCGCCATAGACCTGAACCGCGCGATCGGCCACACGCCCCAGCATTTCCGAGGCGTAGACCTTGGCCATCGAAATCTTTTCGCGCGGATCCTTGCCGCTGTCGATGTCCGCGGCGGCGTCCCATACCATCCAGCGCGCCGCATTGATCTCGATGGCGCTGTCGGCAAGCATCTGCTGGATCATCTGGAAGTCGCCGATCGCCTGGCCGAACTGCTTGCGATCGTCGGCGTAGGACACCATCAGGTTCAGCAGGCGCGTCGCCTTGCCCACCGCCCGCGCGCAGACCTGGGCCAGGCGCACGCGGCCCAAGGTCCGCAGGATCTGGCCAAAGCCCGTGCCCTCATCGCCCAGCAGGCAGTCGGGGTCCAGGACCACATCGTCGAAATGCAGCTCGACGTGGCTGGTGCCGGTCAGGCCCATCATCTTTTGATTGCGCCCGACCACGAGCCCCGGTAGATTCTTGTCCACCAGGAACAGCGAGATCCCGCGCGAGCCCGCCTCGGGATCGGTGATCGCGGACACGACAAAGAAATCCGAAAACTCGCCGTCGCTGATGAAGTGCTTGTTGCCTCGCAGCACCCAGCCTTCGCCCTGGCGCACGGCACGGGTGCGGATCGCGGCGGCGTCCGAGCCGGCACCCGGCTCGGTGATCGCGATCGAGCAGGTGCGCTCGCCGCGCACCGCGGGCAAGAGCCAGCGCTCGCGCTGCGTTTCGTTGGCGCCCAGCAACACCTCATACACATTGCCGAAGGCGCGCCGGATCAGGATGTCCTTGGCGTGGCCGAACTGCTCCTCGACGAGCATGGTGTCCAGAGCCGAGAGGCCCCCGCCGCCAAACTCCTCGGGGATATTCATGGCATACATCCCATTGTCGCGGGATTTCTCGAACAAGGCGCGGGCGAGCGCCGGATCCAGGCTGCCGGTTTCCTCGATGCCCTCTTCGAGCGGCAGCAACTCCTGCTCGACGAATTTGCGGACAGCTTCAACCAGCATGACTTGCTCGGAGGACAGATTCAGATCCATAAGTGATTCTCGATGGGTGTGTCGAAGGAATGGCTCGCAAGGGTTGCCATGAAAGGATTTGTTCGATTTTAGAATCGAGTTCTAAAATAGTCAAAACGGAATGCCTTTCCAGGGGCATTATTTTTCACGGCGGCGAGCCGCAAGGCACAAAAAAACGCCCCTAAGGGCGTTTTCAACCGACTCTCGCGGCGCATGATGCGCCACCCGGATCCGCCGGACGCAGGACGGCCCGTGAGGGCCGCCCCTTGCCCGGGCATCACTCGGCGGACGGTTCCTGGGCGTCGGCGACCTCCCCGCCTTCGTGGTGATCCCCGGCATCGCCCACATGGGCGACCTCGGCGGATTCCTCGAAGGGATTGGCGAGTGCGCGCGCTGCCTGGCGCTCGGCCGCCTCGAAGATCTCCTTGTCATGGCGGGCGATGTGATAGGACATGCCCGTGCCTGCCGGAATCAGCCGGCCGACGATGACGTTTTCCTTCAAGCCGCGCAGGTCGTCGCGCTTGCCCATGATGGCTGCCTCGGTCAACACCCGGGTGGTCTCCTGGAAGGATGCGGCCGAGATGAACGAGTCGGTCGACAGGGACGCCTTGGTGATCCCCAGCAGCACGTTCTCGTATGTGGCTGGCAACTTGCCATCGGCTTCCATGCGGTCGTTTTCGTTGAGCAACTCAGAGCGCTCGACCTGCTCGCCGGTGATGAAGCCGGTGTCGCCGGCGTTGACGATGTTGACCCGGCGCAGCATCTGGCGAACGATGACCTCGATGTGCTTGTCGTTGATCTTCACACCCTGCAGGCGGTAGACGTCCTGCACCTCGTTGACCACGTACGAGGCCAGCCGCTCGATGCCCTGCAGGCGCAGGATGTCGTGCGGGTCGGCCGGGCCATCGACGATCAGTTCGCCCTTGTTCACCACCTGGCCGTCGTGCACCAGCACCTGCTTTTCCTTGGAGATCAGGAACTCGTGGCTGACGCCGTCCATGTCGGTGATGACCAGGCGCTGCTTGCCCTTGGTGTCCTTGCCGAACGAAACCGTGCCGGTGACATCGGCCAGCATGCCCGCGTCCTTGGGCGCGCGCGCCTCGAACAGCTCGGCCACGCGCGGCAGACCGCCAGTGATATCGCGGGTCTTTTGCGATTCCTGCGGAATCCGCGCCAGCACCTCGCCCACGCCGACCTGCTGACCATCGCGCACGGTGATCAGTGCCCCCACCGGGAACGAGATCGCCACCGGGTGATCGGTACCGGCGACCTTGATCTCCTGGCCGACATCGTCCAGCAGACGGATCTGCGGGCGCTGGATGGTCTTGCCGGTGCTGCGGGTCTTGGGCGTGATCACGACCAGGGTCGACAGACCGGTGATCTCGTCCACCTGGCGCGCTACGGTGACCCCTTCCTCGATGTTCTCGAAACGCAGGGTACCGGTGTACTCGGACACGATCGGACGGGTCAGCGGGTCCCAGTTCGCGAGCTTCTGGCCCGCCTTGACGGCTTCACCATCGCCCACGGTGATGGTGGCGCCATAGGGCACCTTGTGACGCTCGCGCTCACGGCGGTTGTCGTCATAAATGACGATCTCGCCCGAACGCGACACCGCCACGCGGTCGCCGCTCGCATTGGTCAGGTAGCGCAGGCCGATCGCAAAGCCCACCGTGCCGGCGGACTTGGTCTCGACGGAACTCGCCATGGCCGAACGCGAGGCCGCACCGCCGATGTGGAAGGTCCGCATGGTGAGCTGGGTGCCCGGCTCGCCGATGGATTGCGCGGCAATCACGCCGATGGCCTCGCCCTTGTTGACCAGCGCGCCGCGGCCCAGATCGCGGCCGTAGCAGTGCGCGCACAAGCCATGACGCGTCTCGCAGGTGAGAGGAGTGCGGATCTTGACCTCATCCACGCCCACCTCGTCGATGAGCTCGACCAGGTTCTCGTCGAACAGGGTGCCGGCGGCAACGACGGTTTCCTGCGTATCGGGATTGACGACATCGATGGCGGCCACACGGCCCAGGATCCGGTCGCGCAGCGGCTCGATCACCTCTCCGCCCTCGACCAGCGCCTTCATCACGTAGCCGTGCGTGGTGCCGCAATCGTCCTCGGTGATCACCAAATCCTGCGTAACGTCCACGAGACGCCGGGTCAGGTAGCCCGAGTTCGCGGTCTTCAGCGCGGTGTCCGCCAGGCCCTTGCGCGCGCCGTGGGTCGAGATGAAGTACTGCAGCACGTTCAGGCCTTCACGGAAGTTCGCCGTGATGGGCGTCTCGATGATGGAGCCGTCGGGCTTGGCCATCAGGCCGCGCATGCCGGCGAGCTGGCGGATCTGGGCAGCGGAGCCCCGGGCGCCCGAGTCGGCCATCATGTAGATGGAGTTGAACGACTCCTGGCGCACCTCCTTGCCGTGCCGGTCGATCACCGGCTCGGTCGAGAGCTGCTCCATCATGGCCTTGCCGACGCGATCGCCGGCCTTGCCCCAGATGTCCACCACGTTGTTGTAGCGTTCCTGCGCGGTCACCAGGCCCGAGGAGTACTGCTTGTCGATCTCCTTGACCTCTTTGCTGGCCTGGGCCAGGATTTCGCCCTTGACCGCGGGCACCACCATGTCGCCCATGGCGATGGACACGCCACCGCGCGTGGCCAGGCGGAAGCCCGACTGCATCAGCCTGTCGGCAAAGATCACCGTCGCCCGCAAGCCGCAACGGCGGTAGGACTGGTTGATCAGGCGCGAGATTTCCTTTTTCTTGAGCGCCTTGTTCAAGGATGAAAAGGACAGCCCGTGCGGCAGGATCTCGGAGAGCAGCGCCCGGCCGACGGTGGTCTGGAAGCGGTGCAGCTCGGGCTGCCACTCGCCATTCTCGCCCTTGACGAACTCGGGCAGGCGCACCGTGATGCGTGTCTGCAACTCGACCTCGTGGTTGTCGTAGGCGCGTTGCACCTCGGCCAGGTCGGCCAGGAACATGCCCTCGCCCTTGCCGTTGATGCGCTCGCGCGTGGCGTAATACAAGCCCAACACGATGTCCTGCGACGGCACGATGGCCGGCTCGCCGTTGGCCGGGAACAGCACGTTGTTGGAGGCCAGCATCAGCGTGCGAGCCTCGAGCTGGGCCTCGAGCGACAGCGGCACGTGGACGGCCATCTGGTCGCCGTCGAAGTCGGCGTTGAACGCCGCGCAGACCAGCGGATGGAGCTGGATGGCCTTGCCTTCGATCAACTGCGGTTCGAAGGCCTGGATGCCGAGGCGGTGCAGGGTCGGGGCGCGATTGAGCATCACGGGATGCTCGCGGATCACGTCCTCGAGAATATCCCAGACCACCGGTTCCTGGCTCTCGACGAGCTTCTTGGCCGCCTTGATGGTCGTGGCCAGGCCCATCATCTCGAGACGGTTGAAGATGAAGGGCTTGAACAGCTCGAGAGCCATGAGCTTGGGCAGGCCGCACTGGTGCAGGCGCAGCTGCGGACCGACCACGATGACCGAACGACCCGAGTAGTCGACGCGCTTGCCCAGCAGGTTCTGGCGGAAACGCCCGCTCTTGCCCTTGATCATGTCGGCCAGGGACTTGAGCTGGCGCTTGTTGGCGCCGGTCATGGCCTTGCCGCGACGGCCGTTGTCCAGCAGCGAATCCACGGCCTCTTGCAGCATGCGCTTTTCATTGCGCAGGATGATATCCGGGGCCTTGAGCTCCAGCAGGCGCTTGAGGCGGTTGTTGCGGTTGATGACACGGCGGTACAGGTCGTTCAGATCGGAGGTCGCGAAGCGGCCACCGTCCAGGGGGACCAGCGGGCGCAGGTCCGGCGGCAGTACCGGCAGGACCTCCATGATCATCCAGTCGGGCTTGATGCCGGATTTCTGGAAACCCTCGAGCACCTTCAGTCGCTTGGAGATTTTCTTGATCTTGGCATCCGAGCCGGTGGCCTTGAGCTCGCCGCGCAGCTTTTCAACCTCGGCGTCGATGTCGATCGTGCGCAGCAGCTCGCGCACGGCCTCCGCGCCCATCAGGGCATGGAAATCGTCGCCGTATTCCTCGGTCTTGGACAGGTAGTCGTCATCGGACATGATCTGGCCGCGCTTGAGCGGCGTCATGCCGGGCTCGATCACGCACCAGGCCTCGAAATACAGCACGCGCTCGATGTCGCGCAGCGTCATGTCCAGCACCATGCCCAAGCGCGAGGGCAGGGACTTGAGGAACCAGATGTGCGCGACGGGGCTGGCCAGCTCGATATGGCCCATGCGCTCGCGACGCACCTTGGCCACGGTGACTTCCACGCCGCACTTCTCGCAAATCACGCCACGGTGCTTGAGACGCTTGTACTTGCCGCAAAGGCACTCGTAGTCCTTGATCGGGCCGAAAATCTTGGCGCAGAACAGACCATCGCGCTCGGGCTTGAACGTCCGGTAGTTGATGGTCTCGGGCTTGCGCACCTCGCCAAAGGACCACGAGCGGATCTTTTCGGGCGACGCGATGCCGATGCGGATCGCATCGAATTGCTCGTCTTGCGAGACTTGCTTGAAGAGATCGAGTAGCGCTTTCATTATTTACGCTCCAGATCCATGTCCAGGGACAGGGATCGAATTTCCTTGACCAGCACGTTGAAGGACTCGGGCATGCCCGCGTCGATCACGTGATCGCCCTTGACGATGTTCTCGTAGACCTTGGTACGGCCCGAGATATCGTCGGACTTCACCGTCAGCATTTCCTGCAGGGTATAGGACGCGCCATAGGCCTCGAGGGCCCAAACCTCCATTTCCCCGAAACGCTGGCCGCCGAACTGCGCCTTGCCGCCCAGCGGCTGCTGGGTGACGAGCGAGTACGGGCCCGTCGAACGCGCGTGCATCTTGTCGTCGACCAGGTGGTGCAGCTTGAGGAAGTGCATGTAGCCCACGGTGACCGGGCGCTCGAACTGCTCGCCGGTGCGGCCGTCGGTCAGCCAGGCCTGCGTGCGGCCGCTGGTGAGCCTGAGCTCCTCGGCGATCTCGTCGGGGTAGGCGATCTCGAGCATGCGGGTGATGTCCTCTTCGGTCGCCCCGTCGAACACCGGTGTGGCCAGCGGCACGCCGTTGCACAGGTTGCGCGCCATGTCGAGGATTTCGTCGTCGGACAGGCCCTCGAGCCGGACCGCCGAGCCGCAGGTGTTGTAAATCGTGTCGAGATGACCGCGCAGGGCCTTGACCTGGGCGCCACGCTCATCCTCGAGCAGGTCGGCGATGCGCCGGCCCAGGCCCTTGGCCGCCCAGCCCAGGTGGACTTCCAGCACCTGACCGATGTTCATCCGCGAGGGCACGCCCAGCGGGTTGAGCACGATGTCGACAGGGGTGCCGTCGGCCATGTGCGGCATATCCTCGACCGGCGTGATGCGCGAGACGATGCCCTTGTTGCCGTGGCGGCCGGCCATCTTGTCGCCCGGTTGCAGGCGGCGCTTGACGGCCAGGTAGACCTTGATCATCTTGAGCACGCCCGGCGGCAGCTCGTCGCCTTGGGTGAGCTTCTTGCGCTTTTCCTCGAAGGCCAGGTCGAATTGGTGGCGTTTCTGTTCGAGGGCCTCCTTGACCTGTTCGAGCGCGACCGCACCGTCCTCGTCGGCCAGGCGGATGTCGAACCACTGCCAGCGATCCAGACTGTCGAGGTACTCGGCCGCGAGCTCGGTGCCCTTGGCGAGCTTGCGCGGGCCGCCGTTGACCGTCTTGCCGAGCAGGGTCTTGCGCATGCGGTCGAACGCGTCGTTCTCGACGATGCGCAATTGGTCGTTCAGATCCTGGCGATAGCGGCGCAGTTCATCGTCGATGATGGACTGGGCACGCTTGTCGCGCTCGATGCCCTCGCGCGTGAAGACCTGCACGTCGATGACGGTCCCGATCATGCCCGAGGGCACGCGCAGCGACGTGTCCTTAACGTCGGAAGCCTTCTCGCCAAAGATCGCGCGCAGCAGCTTTTCCTCGGGGGTGAGCTGGGTCTCGCCCTTGGGCGTGACCTTGCCGACCAGCACGTCGTCGGCGCGGACTTCCGCGCCAATGTGCACGATGCCCGAATCGTCCAGGCGATTGAGCTGGATCTCGGCCAAGTTGCTGATGTCGCGAGTGATTTCCTCAGGCCCGAGCTTGGTGTCGCGGGCGACGACCGTCAGTTCCTCGATGTGGATCGAGGTATAGCGGTCGTCGGCCACGACGCGCTCGGAGATCAGCACCGAGTCCTCGAAGTTGTAGCCGTTCCAGGGCATGAAGGCGATCAGCATATTCTGACCCAGGGCGAGTTCGCCCAGGTCGCTGGAGGCGCCATCGGCCAGCACGTCGCCGCGCGCCAACACATCGCCGCGCGACACGATGGGTCGCTGGTTGATGTTGGTGTTCTGGTTCGAGCGAGTGTATTTTTTCAGGTTGTAGATGTCGACGCCGACTTCGCCTGCGACGTTTTCATTGTCGTTGACGCGAATCACCACGCGCTCGGCATCGACATGGTCGACCACGCCGCCGCGCAAGGCCTGCACGGTGGTGCCCGAGTCGACCGCGACGGTGCGCTCGATCCCGGTTCCCACGAGGGGCTTTTCAGGACGCAGGCAGGGGACCGCCTGGCGCTGCATGTTGGCGCCCATCAGGGCCCGGTTGGCGTCGTCGTGCTCGAGGAAGGGGATCAGCGAGGCGGCGACCGAGACGATCTGCGACGGCGCCACGTCCATGTAATGCACGTTGCTCGGCGCGGTCAGCATGGTTTCGCCGGCTTCGCGGCAGGCCACCAGCTCGTCGACGAAACGACCCTCGTCATCGAGATGGGCGTTGGCCTGGGCGATGACGAACTTGCTCTCCTCGATGGCCGACAGGTAGTCGATCTGGTCGCTGACGCGGCCATCGATGATCTTGCGATACGGCGTTTCAAGGAAACCATACTCATTCAGACGCGCATACAGGGCCAGCGAGTTGATCAGGCCGATGTTCGGGCCTTCGGGCGTTTCGATCGGGCAGACGCGGCCGTAGTGGGTCGGGTGCACGTCGCGCACCTCGAAGCCCGCGCGCTCGCGCGTCAGGCCGCCGGGGCCCAAGGCCGAGACGCGGCGCTTGTGCGTGATCTCGGACAGCGGGTTGGTCTGGTCCATGAACTGCGAGAATTGGCTGGAACCGAAGAACTCTTTGATGGCCGCGGAAATCGGCTTGGAGTTGATCAGGTCGTGCGGCATCAAGTTCTCGGTCTCGGCCTGGCCGAGGCGTTCCTTGACCGCACGCTCGACGCGCACCAGACCAGCGCGGAACTGGTTCTCGGCCAGCTCGCCCACACAGCGCACCCGGCGATTGCCCAGGTGGTCGATGTCGTCGATCTGGCCACGGCCATTGCGCAACTCGACCAGGATCTTGATGGTGTCCAGGATGTCTTCGTTGGTGAGCGTGAGCGGCCCCGTGCCTTCCTCGCGGCCCAGGCGGCTGTTGACCTTCATCCGGCCGACGCGCGAGAGATCGTAGGTGTCTTCGCTGTAGAACAGACGCTGGAACAGGGCCTCGACGGCCTCCTCGGTGGGGGGCTCGCCGGGACGCATCATGCGGTAGATCGCGACGCGCGCGGCCATCTGGTCGGCGGTCTCGTCGGTGCGCAGCGTCGACGAGATGTAGGCGCCCTCATTGAGCTCGTTGATGTAGAGGGTCTCGATGTCACGGATGCCGGCCACGCGCAGATCGGCCAGGATGGATTCGGTGATCTCGTCGTTGGCGCCGGCCAGGACCTCGCCGGTCTCGGGATTGATGACGTTCTTGGCCAACACGCGGCCCAGCAGGAAGTCCTCGGGCACCGAGATGTGAGTGACCTTGGCGGCCGTCAAGTCGCGCAGGTGCTTGGCATTGATGCGCTTGTCCTTTTCGACGATGACCTCGCCCTTTTTATCGGCGATATCGAAACGGGCCACTTCGCCTTTCCAGCGCTCGGGGACGAATTCCAGCATGCCGCCCTCGTTGTGCAGGGCGATGTGATCGAAATTCGAGAAATACGCGAGGATGGCCTCGGCCGTCATGCCGATGGACTTCAGCAGGATGGTGACCGGCATCTTGCGGCGGCGGTCGATGCGGAAGAACAGAATGTCCTTGGGATCGAACTCGAAATCCAGCCACGAGCCGCGATAGGGGATCACGCGCGCCGAGAACAGCAGCTTGCCCGAGCTGTGGGTCTTGCCGCGGTCATGTTCGAAGAACACCCCGGGCGAACGGTGCAACTGCGAGACGATGACGCGCTCGGTGCCGTTGATCACGAACGAACCGGTGTCGGTCATGAGCGGAATCTCGCCCATGTAGACTTCCTGCTCTTTGACTTCTTTGACGGTGGGCTTGCTGACCTCGCGGTCCATCAGCACCAGGCGCACCTTGGCGCGCAGGGGCGAGGCGAAGGTCAGGCCGCGCATCTGGCATTCCTTGACGTCGAACACCGGCGTGCCCAGCACGTAGCTGACAAATTCCAACCGCGCCATCTGGTTGTGGCTGACGATCGGGAATATCGAATTGAAGGCCGCCTGCAAGCCTTCGTCCTTGCGCTTGGCAGGTGGCGTGTCCGCCTGAAGGAAGGTTTTGAATGACTGCAGCTGAGTCGCCAGTAGGAAAGGAACGTTCTGGACGTCCTCACGCTTGGCGAAACTCTTGCGTATGCGCTTCTTTTCGGTGTACGAATAAGGCATGAGCACTCCGACTCGAGGGTTGCTTAGGCCGTCAACCACGGCCATGGTTTACGACTCCAGAGAACCCGGCTCGGCGCACGCAAGGGCATGGAACACGGGTTTTCTGGAAACGCAAAAGCCCGGGAAGGCCTTGGCGCTTCCCGGGCAGGGTGATCAAGGCCTTATTTGAGTTCGACCTTGGCACCCGCTTCTTCGAGCTTCTTCTTGGCGTCTTCGGCGGCAGCCTTGTCCACGCCTTCCTTGACGGGCTTGGGCGCGCCGTCGACCAGGTCCTTGGCTTCCTTGAGGCCCAGGCCGGTGATCTCGCGCACGGCCTTGATGACGCTGACCTTGTTGGCGCCAATTTCCGCCAGCACGATGGTGAACTCGGTCTGCTCTTCGGCAGCGGCGGCGGCACCGCCGGCGGCCGGCGCGGCAGCCACGGCGACCGCGGCGGCAGCGGCGGACACGCCGAATTTGTCTTCCATTTCCTTGATCAGCTCGGACAGGTCGAGCACGCTCATCGCGGCGACCGCGTCGAGGATTTCAGCTTTGCTTAATGCCATTTTTAGAACTCCAGATATAGGTATGAGCCAGGTTTGGTTGTCGTTCGTAACGTCGAGCAACCCACGACGGACGCCTTAGGCGGCTTCCTTTTGGTCGCGGACGGCCGCCAGGCCGCGCACGAACTTCGTGGGCACTTCGTTGAGCGTACGCACAAACTGAGCGATAGGCGCCTGCATGGTGCCCATGAGCTTGGACAGCAACTCCTCGCGCGAGGGCATCGTGGCCAGGGCCTTGACACCATCTTGGTCCAAGAGACTATTGGGCAGGGCCCCGCTCTTGATGACCAGCTTGTCGTTGGACTTTGCGAAATCGGCCAGCACCTTGGCGGCCCCGACCGGATCTTGGCTGATCCCGTAGATCAGCGGACCGGTCAACTGCGCCGAGATTCCCTCGAAAGGGGTCCCCGACACGGCACGGCGCACCAGCGTGTTCTTCAACACGCGCAGGTACACACCCGATTCACGCGCGGTCTTGCGCAATACGGTTACGGAGGCGACGTCCAGACCACGGTACTCGGCAACGATGATCGATTGGGCCTTGGCAACTTCCGCCGCGACTTCCTCGATGACCACCGCCTTTTCTTGGCGACTGAGACTCATGGTTGAACACTCCATCTAACGACGCTTGGGAGGCTCCCTCGCGTCAACCGAATGCGGCGCACCTGGTCGAGTTCGTAATGAATTCTTCCTGGGCGCCGTCTACGCTGGATCCGGCAAACGGCCCGGGATTAAGCCCGGCCCCAATACAGCGGGCCTGGGCTCCAGCGGTCTTTGACAGCGGCACCCGACCGAAGCCGGGTGCAGCCCAAAGTTCCTTGTGCCGGCCTCAGGCGGCCAGCGAAGCCACCTCGACGCGCGCGCCACCGCCCATCGTGGACGAAACAGCGACCTTGCGCAGGTAGATGCCCTTGGCCGCGGCCGGACGTGCCTTGTTCAGCGCGTCGATCAAGGCGGCAAGATTGGTTTGCAACTGCTCGACGCCAAAAGAGGCGCGGCCGATGGTGGCGTGGATGATGCCCGCCTTGTCGGTGCGGTATTGCACCTGGCCGGCCTTGGCGTTCTTGACGGCGGTCACGACGTCCGGAGTCACCGTGCCGACCTTGGGGTTCGGCATCAGGCCACGGGGCCCCAGCACCTGGCCCAGGGCGCCGACGACGCGCATCGTGTCGGGCGAGGCGATCACGATGTCGAAATCAATGTTGCCGGCCTTGATGCTGTCGGCCAGGTCCTCGAGGCCCACGATGTCGGCACCCGCGGCGCGGGCGGCGTCGGCCTTTTCGCCTTGGGCGAACACGGCCACGCGCACGGACTTGCCGGTGCCCGCGGGCAGCACGACCGAGCCACGCACGAGTTGATCGGACTTCTTGGGGTCGATGCCCAGTTGCACCGCCACGTCGATGGACTCATCGAACTTGGCCGTAGCCGTATCCTTCACCAGGGCCAGGGCCTCGGCGACGGGATAGAACTTGGTGCGATCGATTTTGGCGGCAATGGCCGCCGCACGCTTGCTCAGCTTGGCCATGATTAAACCACTCCTTCGACGTCGATACCCATGCTGCGCGCGCTGCCGGCAATGGTGCGCACAGCGGCGTCCAGATCCGCAGCCGTCAGGTCGGGCTGCTTGGTCTTGGCGATCTCCTCGGCCTGGGCGCGCGTGAGCGAGCCGACCTTCTCAGAGTTTGGGCGAGCCGAACCCTTTTGCAGGCTGGCGGCCTTTTTGATCAGGATGGTCGCCGGCGGAGTCTTCATGATGAAGGTGAAGCTCTTGTCGGCGAACGCGGTGATCACGACCGGAATCGGCAGACCGGGCTCCATGCCCTGGGTCTTGGCGTTGAACGCCTTGCAGAATTCCATGATGTTCAGCCCACGCTGACCCAGCGCCGGGCCGATCGGGGGAGAGGGGTTGGCCTTTCCAGCTGGCACTTGCAGCTTGATGAAGCCGACGATTTTCTTCGCCATGCGATGCTCCTATCGGGTACGAACGCCCGTCGCATTCGAGCGGCGGGCTCCCCGGGTGGTTAATAAACGCCCCCACACTGCGCCTTCGGCTTGCGTCCACCTCGCAGCTTGCATGCTGCTCGGATTCGTCAGGCTCGGAATAGTCCGCGGGGACTATCCCGTGTCCTGGCTCATCCCCCGAGGGGACGCTTTACCGTAGCGCGGCCTGGCGGTAAAACTGTCAGACCTTCTCGACCTGACTGAAATCCAGCTCGACCGGCGTGGCGCGACCAAAAATGGTCACTGACACCCGGATCTTGCTCTTTTCGTAGTTGACTTCCTCGACGTTGCCGTTGAAATCAGCAAAAGGGCCTTCCTTGACCCGTACCATCTCGCCCACCTCGAAGAGAACCTTGGGACGGGGTTTCTCGACGCCCTCTTCCATCTGGGAGAGAATTTTTTCGACTTCGCGCTCGGAGATCGGCGCCGGCCGGTTGCCCGAGCCACCAAGAAAGCCGGTGACGCGGTTGGTGTTCTTGACCAGGTGCCAGGTCTCGTCGGTCAAATCCATCTCGACGAGCACGTAACCCGGGAAAATCCGGCGCTCGGAAATGGATTTTCGGCCATCCTTGATTTCGACGACTTCCTCTGAGGGCACCAGGATGCGGCCAAAGGACGTCTGCAGGCCGGCACGTTCGATGCGCTCGACCAGCGCCTTGTGGACACTTTTCTCCATGCCCGAATAGACATGGACGACATACCAGCGCTTGCTCATTCGGTTCCTTAATTCCAGCCCAGCAACAGACCGTAGATGATCCAGCTCAGCAGTTTGTCGGCAACCCACAGCAACGCGCCCATCGCCACCACGAAGGCAAACACAATCCCGGTCATCTGGGTGGTTTCCTTGCGGGTGGGCCAAACCACGCGGCGCGTCTCGTTGTAGGATTCGCGCGCATACCCGATGGTGCGTCGGCCGGTCTCGCTGAACCACGCGATCAAAGCCGCCAGGACCAGGCCGCCGATGAACGCGCCCACACGCACGATCATTGGCTGGGTGTCGAATACCGAATATGCGACGATGCCCGCAGCGATCACAAGCACGGCCAGACCGAGCTTGATGCGATCGGCGGCACGGTTGACTGTTTCTACGTTCTGGTGCGACATATTCCGGATGATGGCGCCGCGGCGTGCACGGCGATATGATCTGTGGCAGGGGCAGAAGGAATCGAACCCTCAACCTTCGGTTTTGGAGACCGACGCTCTGCCAATTGAGCTATACCCCTAAAACCTCGAAAACGGTGGTGCGGTCACGCACCCCCGTTTTTGAAAGCAACGGCGGGCGGACAGCCCACCATTGTACATCAAAATTACTTGATGATTTTGGCGACGACGCCGGCGCCCACGGTGCGGCCGCCCTCGCGGATGGCAAAGCGCAG
>NZ_JBELOI010000016.1:0-26890 GCF_040276065.1 Castellaniella sp. GW247-6E4
GGTGGGTGATCGAGCGGGTGACGCGCCAGGCAAACAGCGGCCCCAGCAGCAGCGCCAGCAGCGTCGCCACCCCCAGAATCGTCATGCCAAGCTGACCGGATTGGGCGCTCTCGTCGAACAGGCGCTGCATCGAGTCAGCCTGCTGCTGCGATACGCGGTCGATCGCGCCCAACAGATCGGTCGTGAGCGTGGGCAGCTCTTGCATGAGGAAAACATTCGCCTCGCCGAAATTGCCACTGTCGAGGTTCTTGAACCCCAGGTCGCGAGTTTGCAGATAAGCGTCCCTGCCCTGCGCGACCTGCCGCAGCAAGGCGCCAGCCCCGGTATTGTGGGCCGTCCCGGTCAATCGCTCGAGCAACTCGCGGATTCGCTGATCGGCCGCCTCGATGCCCGCCTTCAGCTCTCGCAACGTATCGGGATCGGCTGCGAGCGAGCCCTGCGCCAGACTGGATTCCATGCTGACCTGGCGGGCCAGTTGCTGGATCAGGGCACTGGTCTGCAGCCTGCCGTTCAGCATCTGGTTGTCCTGCTGTGAATCGATGATGCGCCAGGCGCCGATGCCCGACATCACCAGCAACAGGACGATCACGAAGCCAAATCCCAAGGTCAGACGGGTGCCGATTTTCAAGTCGCGCATGATCTTCTCGCACAGAGCGGCATCACGTCTCGCGGCGATGCCGGATGTCCACGGATTTACCCCACCCCGGCCCGATCACGGAACTCAACAGCCGACCCGGCCTGAAGCCCCTATCTTAATGGGAACCGCCGCGGCGGCCACCACCGCGACGCCTATTTCTGTTATGCCTGCTTGTTATCGAAGACGTCAAAAAAGAAAAGGCCCCACAAGGGGGCCTCGGTTCGGCGCTAGCGTCTGGGATCAGACGGCCTCGACCGATTGGGCTTGCGGGCCTTTCTGGCCCATGCCGGCGACGTAGCTGACGCGCTGATTTTCCTGGAGCGAGCGGTGGCCGCTGCCGTTGATTTCGGAAAAATGGACGAACAGATCCTTGCCGCCCGACTCGGGCGTGATGAAGCCGAAGCCCTTGTCGTTATTGAACCATTTGACGGTGCCAAATTCGCGTTGCGTGTTCATATTGAACTCCTGTTGATTGCGAGCACATGCTCAAAGGCAGGGGTCACCAGGCGTACAGTGGTACGAATCGGCACCTTTCGATGCGAAGAACGTATACAAATAACTAACCTAACTCTCTACCATCCGCTAGAGTAGGGTCTGCCACCCATCTGTGTCAATCGATATTCAACAACCACCCCTCAAAGTGTGGCGCTGGGCTCACGGATGCGCCCAGCCGGAATCCAACCGGCATGCCGCCACCCACTCCGACTGATTCTGTCGGCCTCGTCACCCAAGACATGGAAAACCATAATAGCTTCATGGGTATTATCCGACGCATGATCAAGCGCATAGTCATATAAACACGAGCGTGCTGCGGCAACCGAGCTCGAAGCAATCGTCAGGAGGGGGTGGCATGCGCATCAATTTACCCATTTCAAATCAAGAATATCCTTTCCCGAGCGGGGCGACTCTCGTATCAGTCACTGACGCCAAGGGGCGCATCCTATACTGCAACAACATGTTCGCGGACGTGAGCGGCTTCACGATGAGTGAACTGTCGGGCCAACCTCACAACCTTATTCGCCACCCGGACGTCCCAGAAGAAGTCTTCCGAGACCTCTGGCACACCATTCAGGGGAGCCGACCCTGGTCCGCCGTCCTAAAAAACAGACGCAAAGACGGCTCGCACTACTGGGTGGTGGCGAACGTCACGCCGTTGTCCGACGATGGGACGCCCACCGGCTACATGTCTGTAAGAACAGAGGCCACGCCCGAGCAGATTGACGCGGCGGAACGGTTATACGCAAGGATGCGCCGGGAAAAGGAAGAAGGACGCCGCATCACGGTATTCAAAAACGGTCGCATCCTGCGTTCCACTTTCTGGGGTCGAGTGTCCGAGAGGCTGCGCCCGGATTTGTCTGCTCGACTATTGCTGTCTCTAATGTTGCTGACGATCGTTTCGGGAAGCACAACCTGGTGGGCGCGGCACTCATCGATTTCCATCATCTGGGGCATGCTCGCATGCGCAGTGGCTGCGATGATAACGTGGTCGATAATGCGCCGTTGGTTTGTAGTGCCGCTCGATGCCTTAATACTTGGCGCCAATCGAATTGCCGCGTGCGATCTCACCCAGGCTGTTCCACGCGATCGTAACGACCGATTTGGAGAACTGCAGGCGGCGCTAAGCCAGGTCGGAGTGAACATCCTGTCGATAGTACGCGATGCGCGCGACCAAAACATACAGATATTTTCCGGCATGGGCAGCATGGCAAACGGAAATAAGGAGCTCGCGCACCGCACAGAAGGCCAAGCCGCAAGCTTACAGCAAACAGCAACCGCATTAGAGCAGATCACTAGCGCGGCAAGCTCCACCGCCGAGTCAGCACGGAAAGCGGCAACAACCTCCACCGACGCAGTGTCAATCACGGAGCACAGCGCCACCTCGGTGAACGACTTGGGGCATACCATGGAGTCCATTCGTGACGCATCCGAGCGCATTCTCGACATCATCAAAACGATCGACAGCATCGCATTTCAAACCAACATTCTCGCCTTGAATGCAGCCGTGGAAGCAGCCAGAGCCGGCGACGCCGGCAAGGGCTTTGCAGTGGTGGCATCGGAAGTCAGGGCGTTGGCGCAAAGAACATCAACCGCAGCGGGAGAAATATCGGAAATCATCACGGACGTCAGGGCTCGCATCTCTCAGGGGTACGAAAAAAGCGGCGCCGCTTTGGAGTCCATGCAAAAAGCCGTCTCAAGCATCCGGAGCGTCCATACCGCCGTCATAGGAATCGACCAAGCCGTGGCGGAACAGCTCACAGGGATATCCCAAATAAACTCAGCCGTGGGAAGCCTTGATGATGCAACACGCGAGAACGTGAAATTCGCCACCACAATGACCAATGTGACCAGTGAGTTGGAGCGACTTGCGAAAGCGGCAGCGGAAACAGTACACGTCTTTCGCATTGACGCCAAGCCACGCGAGATGAGCGATGCCGTCACCCTGCGTCGTGCCGCAAAACCGCAGGACGCCCCAGCCCTCATCCCGGCGTAGGCGGCCATTTCGCTGACGGCGCGGCAGTGCGCCGCCGCCATCCGCGCCCTACTCCGCTCGACGCCTGCGCGACCGGAACCTGAGCAGTCGCCGGGTCTAGGCCCCGCCCGGCTTGGCTATCTACTCCTCAGTCACCGGGGCATCAGGCGCACCCTTCTTGACTGATTCAATGCTGTGCTGTGCGCTCTGTTTACTCGTATACCCCTCAGAGCTAGTGCAAATGATGTTCCCATTGGCCGCCTTCAGTCTCCAGCGCCACTCCCCAGCCTTGTCTTTGTACAGGACGAATTTCATGGACTCTCCTCAGTAGTTCTTGTCGGCGCGAACTATGCCAAGTCCATCGTAGGCCAGATATTCCCGAGTAAGAATCGGGGTTTCCCTGACAGGTCCCGCCTGGACAGCCACGACCGAAGATCAACTTATTCTTCCCAGGCGGGGTTCCAGACAATCTCCCAAAGATGTCCGTCCGGGTCTTGGAAGTATCCCGCGTAGCCACCCCAAAACGTGTCTTGGGCCGGCTTCACGATTGTCGCCCCTGCTCGTTCCGCCCGGTACATCGCTTCGTCGACTTCCGTCTTAGAGGAAACGTTATGCCCAAGCGCCATTTGTGTCGAGCATGCCGCCGTGTTCGGCAGGCCGGTATCGTGAGCAATGCTGGCGCGCGGCCACAGCGCGACCTTTAATCCGGGCTGCATGTCGATAAAGACCACTGCGCCGTGCTCGAACTCTTTCCCGACGATCCCTTCGGTTTCAAAGCCCAGCCCGTCACGGTAAAAGCACAACGACCGCTCCAAGTCATCCACCCCGATCGTGATGACGGTAATACGTGGCTGCATAGACCCTCCTGAACAGGCTACCCAAGTTCCTGGCCCTGATCGCTCAGTTCGAACAAAGTCCAGCCAAGGCGCTGACCGCTACGTTACAATCATGGCCAGAGCCCCGCATGCGGGTCTTGGCCCAGTGCGGTTCGAGTGGTGCTCCCAGCCGGAATCGAACCGGCATGCCCGAAGGCGAGGGATTTTAAGTCCCTTGCGTCTACCAATTCCGCCATGGGAGCCCGGCCGCCCGGACCCGCTTGTGCGGATACGTCCGGATGAGGCGCGCGAGTAGAGGCCACATTGTACAGAAGACATCCACCGCGCTCAGCCACCGAGCACCATGGCCCGGATGCGATTACGGCCGGCATGCTTGGCCTCGTAGAGTTGGGCGTCGGCTCCGTCCAGCAGCTCGCGCGCACCCGCGCCGCCGCTCAGCAAAGTGGCGGCGCCGATGCTCACCGTCAGGTGCGGCTCTGCGGCCGAGGCGTTTGGGAGATCCAACTGCGCGACCGCTGCGCAAATGCGCTCGGCGACCGTCAGCGCCTCCTCGGCGGCAGTATCGGGCAGCAGGCAGGCGAACTCCTCGCCGCCGTAGCGCGCGGCGAGGTCGGTGGGCCGAGCCGCACTGCGCTCGAGGGCCCGGGCGATGGCACGCAAATAATCGTCGCCCACCACGTGGCCGTAGTGATCGTTGACGCTTTTGAAGTGGTCGACGTCGATGAGCAGCAGGCTCAGGGGCGAATTCGTGCGCAGGTGGCGCCCGTGCTCGCGCACTAGGGCCTGATCAAAATGGCGGCGGTTGGCCAAGCGGGTCAGACCATCGGTCTGGCTCTGCTTCTCCAGCTCTTCGTAGGCAACGCGCAAGGCCTGCTGCTGTTGCAAAATGTGCCTATTGCTGTCCGCCAGCAGGAGCGTCAGGCGGCGGTGTCTGCGCAGCGCCAGATAAAATGCCAAGGCCAGGAGTGCGGCAACCACACTGGCGGCCTGCATCAAGATACGCTGGCTGCGCTGCGATACCGCGTATGCGATGAACTGGCGCTCGGCATCCTCGTGCGCCACCACGGATTCCGAGATATCCATCACCTCCAGATAGCGGTCAAACGCCGCCGCGACGTGCTGGTGCTGCGGCGAGCGGCTGAAGTAGAACCGATAGGCGCGAGGATAGTGATACAGGGTGTGGATGGCCTCCAAATCAAAAAGCTCGTACTGATAGCGCTTCTCGATGAAAATGCTCTTGTTGAACACGGCTACGTCGATCTCGCCGTCGCGCACGGCCTGAAACAAGCCATCCGCCGTGGCTGACTGGTCGAACATGCGCAACCGGGAGGCCGGCACGAGGTCCTTGAGGATCGACTCGAACGATACACCACCCACGATCCCGACCCGGTAACGCGCCAGATCGGCGAGATCGCTTATCGGCAGGCGCCGCCCCTTGCGGGCGATGACGACGTAGTAGGTCTCATAATACGGAGCGGTGAAAATGCCGAGCTGCGCACGCTCGGCTTGCAGGCTGAGCGGCATCAGCATATCGATGGCGCCCTCCTGCACTTGCCGAATCTTTTCGATGACGGTCTGGTCGCGCCCCGGAATCACCTCATAGCGCAAAAACCAAGCCGCTGCGCGATAAAGCACAACACATCGACACTGATGCCGGTATAGATACGGTGCGTAGGATCATACTGCGCCATCGGAGCGGCATCCATGGCCGCGACACGCAGGGGCGGCATGGCGCGAAACTCGGCCAGTTGTGCGGCGGGCAGCTCGACGGGCGCGCTTAGCCGGATGCGCTGCGCACCGTCGCAAGCCGCCGCAGGGCCCGCGTAAAAACCGACGCCGAGCAGCAGCCCAGCAGCCAGGGTTCCGCGCACGCCGGAAATCCGTAACAGCACGTCGATGTAAGGCAAGGTCTCGGCCATCGGGGAGTCAGCCCGGTAAAGGGCGGTGAGGGCGGTATGGGCCTCCTCGATAGGTCCGAATGCGCCCTGGCCCAAGGACTGCCGGGCCTGCTGGCGGAAGCGGTGAGATTCGAACTCACGGATGGGTTGCCCCATCGCCGGTTTTCAAGACCGGTCCATTCAACCGCTCTGGCACGCTTCCGCGGATGAAGCCGGTAAGTGTAGCGCATAATACAGGGTATTCTCACATAGAACCGCTCCGTCCGCGCGGCCCCGTGGCGTTGCCGCCCCGCCGCTTGCGCAACGGGCTCTTCATCTCAACACAGGAACCCTGTCAATGTATGCGGTCGAAATTTCCCAAGCCGGTGGCCCCGAAGTGTTGCGTTGGACCGAGCGCCCCGATCCCGTGCCCGGACCCGGCGAGGTCCTGATCGAGGTCGCCGCGGCGGGCGTCAACCGGCCCGACGTGTTCCAACGACAAGGCAGTTATCCGCCCCCCCCTGGCGCCTCGGATCTGCCTGGCCTCGAGATCGCCGGCAGGATCATCGGCGGTGACCCGGCCGCCGGCGGGTTTCAGGCCGGCGATGAGGTGTGCGCCCTGGTGGCGGGTGGTGGCTACGCGCAATACTGCGTCGCCCCGGCCGTACAATGCCTGCCCATTCCCGAGGGCCTGTCCCTCGTCGAGGCGGCCGCCTTGCCTGAAACGTACTTCACCGTCTGGAGCAATGTCTTCGACCGCGGCGCGCTCGCGCCGGGCGAGACCTTGCTGGTGCATGGCGGCGCCAGCGGCATCGGCACCACCGCGATCCGCCTGGCGACCGCGCTGGGCCACACGGTCTACGCCACGGCGGGCAGCGACGAGCGGGCCCGGGCCGTCGAATCTCTGGGCGCCGCGCGCGGCATCAATTACAAGGTTCGGGATTTCGTGGCCGATATCCGCGACCTGACCCAAGGGCGCGGCGTGGACGTGGTTCTGGACATGGTCGCCGGCGACTACCTGCCCCGCAACATCGACGTCCTGGCCGACGATGGCCGGCTGGTCATCATTGCTTTGTTGGGCGGAGCCAAAGGCACTTTGAACTGTGGGCAGCTCATGCGCCGGCGCCTGACGGTGACCGGTTCGACCCTGCGGGCCCGTCCGGTCGAGTTCAAGGCGACGATCGCCCGCTCGCTGCGCGAGCGGGTGTGGCCGCTACTGTCGGCCGGTACCATTCACCCGGTCATCCACGCGACCTTTCCCCTGCGGGAGGCCGCCCGGGCGCACGCCATGATGGACGCGGGCGAGCAGATCGGGAAAATCGTGCTGGTGGCCGAACCGCCCCGGTCCTGAAAGAGACCGGGGCGCGCGGCCTTATTCCGCGGCCACGGGGGCGGCTGGCCCCCCTTGCGCCTCGATGCCGCCGATGGCCTTGACCGACAGGCGCAGGCGGCCGCGCTCGTCGGCCTCGATAACCTTGACGCGCACCGATTGGCCCACCTTGAGCACGTCGTTGATGTCGGCGATGCGGTAGTTGGCGATCTCGGAAATGTGCAGCAGCCCGTCGCGGCCCGGCAGCACCTGGACAATGGCGCCGAAATCCAGCAGGCGCTGGACAGTGCCCTCGTATTCCTGGCCGACCTCGACCTCGGCGGTCAGTTCCTTGATGCGGCGCTCGGCCTCATGGGCGCGGTCCAGGTCGGCGCTGGCGATGGTGATGCTGCCGTCATCGCTGATGTCGATCTGGGTGCCGGTTTCCTCGGTCAGCGCGCGGATGGTCGCCCCGCCCTTGCCGATCACGTCGCGGATCTTTTCCGGATTGATCTTCAGGCGCAGCATGCGCGGCGCGAAGTCCGAGAGCTCGTTGCGCGAGCCATCGATGGCGTCGCGCATCTTGCCGAGGATGTGCAGACGGCCTTCGCGAGCCTGAGCCAGCGCGACCTGCATGATTTCCTTGGTGATGCCCTGAATCTTGATGTCCATCTGCAGGGCGGTGACGCCGGTGACGGTGCCGGTGACCTTGAAGTCCATGTCGCCGAGGTGATCCTCATCGCCCAGAATGTCGGTCAGGACGGCGAACTTGCCGCCTTCCTTGATCAGGCCCATGGCGACGCCCGCCACGTGATCCCGGATGGGCACGCCGGCGTCCATCATGGACAGGCTGCCGCCGCAGACCGAGGCCATCGACGAGGAGCCGTTCGATTCGGTGATCTCGGAGACCAGGCGCAGCGTGTACTGGAAGTCCTCGGCGCTGGGCAGCAACGGCAGCAGCGCGCGCTTGGCCAGGCGGCCGTGACCGATCTCGCGGCGCTTGGGCACGCCAAAACGGCCGGTCTCGCCGGTGGCGAAAGGCGGCATGTTGTAGTGCAGCATGAAGCGGTCGCGGTACTCGCCCATGATCGAGTCAATGATCTGCTCGTCTTGTTTGGTGCCCAGCGTGGTGACCACCAGGGCCTGGGTCTCACCCCGCGTGAACAGGGCGCTGCCGTGCGCGCGCGGCAACACGCCCAGGCGGATGCTGATCGGGCGCACAGTGCGGGTGTCACGCCCGTCGATGCGCGGCTCGCCATTGAGAATCTGGCCGCGGACGATCTGCGATTCCAGGTCGAACAGCATATTGTCGACCTCGACGCCATCGGGTGCCACGTCGCCGCGCGCGCCCGCGTGCTCGGCGAGTTTGGCCTTGACCTCGGCATACACCTGACGCAGGCGGGCCGTGCGGGCCTGCTTGTCGCGGATCTGATAGACCTCTTTGAGGGCATCGTTGGCGGCGGCCTTGACGGCGGTGGCCAGGACCTCGTTGCGCGGAGCGGGCTGCCAATCCCATTCGGGCTTGCCGGCTTCGGCGACCAGTTCATGAATAGCGTTGATGGCGGCCTGCATCTGCTCGTGACCGAACACCACCGCGCCCAGCATGACATCCTCGGGAAGCTGCTTCGCCTCGGATTCGACCATCAGCACAGCGGCCTCGGTACCGGCCACCACCAGGTCGAGTTCGGATTCGCCCTTGAGCTGCGAGACCGTCGGATTCAGGACGTACTGGCCATCGATGTAGCCGACGCGCGCCGCGCCCACGGGGCCATTGAATGGAATGCCCGAGATGGCCAGGGCCGCCGAGGCGCCGATCAAGGCGGGGATGTCCGGGTCGATCTCGGGGTTGACCGACAGGGTATGGATGATGACCTGGACGTCGTTGTAGAACCCTTCGGGGAACAGCGGGCGCAGGGGACGATCGATCAGGCGCGAGGTGAGGGTTTCCTTTTCGGAGGGCTTGCCTTCACGCTTGAAGAAACCGCCCGGAATCTTGCCGGCGGCGTAGGTTTTCTCGACGTAGTCGACGGTCAGGGGAAAGAAATCCTGCCCGGGCTTGGCGGTCCTGGCGGCCACGACCGTGGCGAGCACCACCGTGTCATCGACCGAGACCAGCACGGCGCCGGAGGCCTGGCGGGCGATCTCGCCGGTTTCCAGGACGACGGTATGCTGGCCGTACTGGAATGACTTGCTCACTTTATTGAACATTACACAGTATCCTTACGAATTCTTACGAAAAAAACCGCGGCACGCCGCGAACCCATGTCGCGACGTCCGCGGTTGATGCGCGGGGAGCCAAGCCCCGGGGCATTACTTGCGCAGGCCGAGTTTTTCGATCAGGGCGCGGTACGAATCCGGGTTGCGGCCCTTGAGGTAGTCGAGCAGCTTGCGGCGACGGCTGACCATGCGCAGCAGGCCGCGGCGCGAATGGTGATCCTTGGTGTGCGCCTTGAAGTGGCCGGTGAGCTCGTTGATGCGGGCCGTCAACAGGGCGACCTGAACCTCGGGGGATCCGGTATCGCCTTGGGCGCGCTGGAATTGCGCGACGATGTCGGACTTGACGATGTTTGCAACTGACATTTCATTTTCCTCAAAAAGACATGCGGCAGCCTCGAGGATGCGCTGCCGTGCGATGAAAGACCCTCCGCCCAGAAACGGGCGAAGAGATGATTATAGCGGATCGTGGACCCCGCTGCGCGCAAGCTCAAGCCGTCTCGTCGCTGTTCGAGGGCGGCCCGCCGGCCTCGCGCAGACGCTGCCCGAGGCGGCGAGCGCGGCGCACGCGCCAGAGCCACGTGAACCACCCCGACAGGCTGTAGAGCACGAACAGGCCAAACAGCACCACCGGCGGATCACTGGAGACGAACACGAACACCGCCACCACCACCAGCAACACCCAGAACGGCACGCTGCGGCCCAGAGCAAAGGACTTGCCGCTGAAGAACGGGGCGTTGGACACCATGGCCAGGCCCGCATAAACCGTCAGCCCGAAGGCCGACCAGGACAAGGTCCCATCGGCGAACGAAAATTTATTATCCACCGCCAACCAGACATAGCCCGCGACCAGCGCGGCGGCGGCCGGGCTGGGCAAACCCTGAAAATACTGTTTGTCGACCACGCCGATATTGGCGTTGAAGCGCGCCAGGCGCAAAGCCGCGCCGACCACATAGACGAAGGCCGCGAGCCAACCCCAGCGCCCCAGGCCCTGCAGCGACCACTCGTACATCACCAGGGCCGGCGCCATGCCGAACGAAATCATGTCGGCGAGCGAATCGTACTGCTCGCCGAAAGCCGACTGGGTGTTGGTCAGGCGTGCCACTCGCCCGTCCATGCTGTCGAACACCATGGCGAGGAAAATAGCGATCGCCGCCACCTCGAAGCGTCCGTTCATGGACTGAACGACCGCGTAGAAACCGGCAAACAGATTGGCTGTGGTGAAGGCGTTGGGCAGCAGGTAGATGCTGCGGCGACGGTGAATTTCGTCGGTCATCGGGTCAGGGTTTGGATATTTCGCCGGGATCGGAGGCTGGCGCCTCGGCCTCGGGCAGCTCGGCCAGGACCGTGCTGGTGGCCTGGACCTTGTCGCCGATGGCTACACGCGGCCGCGCGCCCAAGGGCAAGTATACGTCCACCCGCGAGCCGAAGCGTATGAAGCCGTAACGCTGGCCCGCGTAGAGGTCCTGGCCCGGCGTCACATGGCACAGGATACGCTTGGCTACCAGGCCGGCCACCTGCACCGCCGTGACGACGTGGCCGTCCGCGGTGTCGAGCACCATCGCGTTGCGCTCGTTCTCGAGCGACGCCTTGTCCAGGGCGGCGTTGAAGAACTTTCCTGGGAAATAGTCGAGCGAGCGCACCCTGCCGTCCACCGGACAGCGATTCGAATGCACGTTGAATACGTTCATGAACACGCTGATCTTGAGCGCGTCGCGATCGGCGTGGGGATCACGCGCCTCCTCCACGCAGACGATGCGCCCATCGGCCGGCGACAGTACGGTGCCCTCGCCCTCCGGGGCCTCGCGGGCCGGATCGCGGAAAAACTGCAGGGCGAACAGGGTGAACAGCCAGAAGGGGATCGATGCCCAGCCGGACCAGAAGGACACCAGCAGGGACACGAGCGCGCTGGCAGCCAGGATGAACCAGCCTTCGCGCGCTACCGCGGGATGAGGATAGGGGGGGATTTTCATGGTAGGCGCAAGGATAACCCAATTCTTCCGCGGGAATCACCCCCGGAAGCGGCGAGGCCCCGGCAAGCCGGGGCCTCGTGCGCGCCGCGCCCCGACGGGCGGGTGCGGCATGCGGCGGCGGACCGCTCAGTTCTTGGTCTGGTCCACCAGCTTGTTGGCGGCGATCCAGGGCATCATGGCGCGCAGCTTGCCGCCGACCTGCTCGATCTGCGACTCCGCGTTCAGGCGGCGGCGCGAGGTGAGCTCGGGGGCGCCGGCGGCGTGCTCCAGAATGAAGTTCTTGGCATAGACACCCGACTGGATGTCGGCCAGGCACTGGCGCATGGCGGCGCGCGTCGTGTCGGTGACGATGCGCGGGCCAGTGACGTACTCGCCATACTCGGCGTTGTTCGAGATCGAGTAGTTCATGTTGGCAATCCCGCCCTCGTAGATCAGGTCGACGATCAGCTTCAACTCGTGCAAGCACTCGAAATACGCCATCTCGGGCGCATAGCCGGCCTCGACCAGGGTCTCGAAGCCGGCCTTGATCAACTCGACGGTACCGCCACACAGCACGGCCTGCTCGCCGAACAGGTCGGTCTCGGTTTCTTCGCGGAAGTTGGTCTCGATGATGCCGGCGCGTCCCCCGCCGTTGGCCATGGCATAGGACAGCGCCAGGTCGCGCGCCTTGCCGCTGACGTCCTGGTGCACGGCGATCAGGTGCGGCACGCCACCGCCCTGGGCGTAGGTGCTGCGCACCGTGTGGCCCGGCGCCTTGGGCGCGACCATGATCACGTCGATGTCGGCGCGCGGCACGACCTGGCCGTAATGGACGTTGAAACCGTGGGCGAAGGCAAGCGCCGCGCCCGCCTTGATGTTGCCGGCGATCTGGTTGCGGTAGACCTCGGCGATGCTCTCGTCAGGCAGCAGCACCATGACCACATCGGCGCCCTTGACCGCGTCGGCAACCTCCTTGACCTGCAAGCCGGCGCCCTCTGCCTTTTTCCAGGAGGCGCCGCCCTTGCGCAGGCCAACGGTCACGTGGACGCCCGAATCGTGCAGGTTTTGAGCATGCGCGTGGCCTTGTGAGCCATAGCCGATGATGGCGACGTGCTTGCCCTTGATCAGGGACAGGTCGCAGTCTTTGTCGTAGAAAACTTTCATGGAATGACTCCGTTGAATTATTTGACTTTGAGAAGAGAGAGGTTTTCGGTCATGGCAAAAAATGCTTTGCCGCCGGGCTGCCCAAGGCAAAACGCGCCTCGCGAGTGGAGCCTGCGCAGCGTGGGCTCACAATTTCAGCACGCGTTCACCGCGCCCTACGCCCGATACGCCGGTGCGCACGGTTTCCAGGATGGCGGTGCGATCGAGGGCACCGATGAACGCTGCGATCTTGTCCTGCACGCCGGTGAGCTCGATGGTATAGGATTTGTCGGTGACGTCGATGATGCGGCCGCGGAAGATCTCGGCCATGCGCTTCATTTCCTCGCGTTCCTTGCCCACGGCGCGGACCTTGATCAGCATCAGCTCGCGCTCGATGTGGGCGCCCTCGGACAGGTCGACGACCTTGACGACGTCCACCAGCCGATTGAGGTGCTTGGTGATCTGCTCGATGATTTCGTCGGATCCTTCAGTGACGATGGTCATGCGCGAGAGCGTGGTGTCCTCGGTGGGGGCGACGGTCAGAGTCTCGATGTTGTAGCCGCGGGCCGAAAACAGTCCCACCACCCGGGACAAGGCGCCCGGCTCGTTTTCCAGCAAAACGGATATCACGTGTTTCATGGTCTTCCCCCTTACAGGTCCTCAGAGCCCAGCAGCATTTCGGTCAGCCCACGGCCGGCCTTGACCATGGGCCAGACGTTCTCGGTCTGGTCGGTGATGAAATCCATGAAGACGAGCCGATCCTTGTACTTGGTGAACGCCTCGCGCAAGGCGGGTTCGACGTCGGCGGGATTCTCGATGCGCATGCCCACGTGGCCGTAGCTCTCGGCGAGCTTCACGAAATCGGGCAAGGCATCCACGTAGGACTCTGAATAGCGCGAGCCGTATTCGATTTCCTGCCACTGGCGCACCATGCCCAGGTAGCGGTTGTTCAGGCACAGGACCTTGGGTGTGAGCCGGTACTGGCTGCAGGTGGAAAGCTCCTGGATGTTCATCTGGATCGAGCCCTCGCCGGTGATGACGGCGACGTCGCGGTCCGGATTGGCCATCTGCACCCCCATGGCGTAAGGCAAGCCCACGCCCATGGTGCCCAGGCCACCGGAATTGATCCAGCGGCGCGGCTCGGGGAACGGGTAGTACTGCGCCGCCCACATCTGGTGCTGGCCCACGTCCGAGGTGACGAACGCCTGGCCGCGTGTGACCTCCCAGAGTTTCTGGACCACGAACTGTGGCTTGATCACCGTGTCGGACATCTCGTAGTCCAGGCATTTCTTGGCGCGCCAGGTATCGATCTGGCGCCACCAGGCCTCGAGCGGGCGCGGCTCGGGGTTCTTTTCGGCGAGTGCCTGGCCGTACAGCCCGATCAGATCCTGCAGCACGTCCTTGACGTCGCCGACGATGGGTATGTCGACGCGCACGCGCTTGGAGATCGAGGAGGGATCGATGTCGATGTGGACGATCTTGCGAGGCACCTGGGCGAAATGACGCGGATTGCCGATCACGCGATCGTCGAAGCGCGCACCGATGCCGATCAGCACGTCGCAGTTCTGCATCGCCATATTGGCTTCGTAGGTGCCGTGCATGCCCGGCATCCCGACGAACTTGGGGTCGGCCCCGGGCAGTGCACCCAGGCCCATCAGTGTCGTGGTGCAGGGCGCGCCGGTCATGTTGACGAGCTTGCGCAGCTCGTCGGCGGCATTGGCCAGCACCACGCCACCGCCCGCGTAGAGCATCGGGCGCTCGGCAGTCAGGAGCATCTGGACGGCTTTCTTGATCTGTCCCTGGTGGCCCTTGGTCACCGGTGCGTACGAGCGCATGACGGTCTCGCCACGCTTGGGCGTGAACTTGCACATCGCCACGCTGACGTCCTTGGGCACGTCGACCAGCACCGGGCCGGGCCGGCCGGTGCGTGCGATGTAGAAGGCCCGGCGCATGGTTTCGGCTAGGTCCTTGACGTCGCGCACGAGGAAATTGTGCTTGACGCAGGGTCGCGTGATCCCCACGGTGTCGCACTCCTGGAAGGCATCCTGGCCGATCGCATGGCTGGGCACCTGTCCGGTGATCACCACCATGGGGATGGAATCCATATAGGCCGTGGCGATGCCCGTCACAGCATTGGTCACACCCGGGCCGCTGGTCACCAGCGCGACGCCAACCTTGTTCGACGAGCGCGAATAGGCGTCCGCGGCATGCACGGCGGCCTGTTCATGGCGCACCAGAACGTGCTTGAACGCGTCTTGCTTGTAGATGGAGTCGTAGATGTAGAGGACTGCGCCGCCAGGGTAGCCAAAGACATGGTCTACGCCTTCCTCGATGAGACAACGCACGATAATATCGGCGCCATTGAGTTCCATGATAGTTTCCTTTCATAACCAGCGCGACGCACCAAGCGGCCCTCGAAGGCCCGGGCCAGTTCTGGCGACCCTCAGCATGAACCGGCGCTGGGCGATTCACGGAATCGCTTTGCCCGGACACCCTGCGGAACCAGCCTGCACCCATTGACACGTGACGCAAGCGTTCATTGAACGCGGGAGGTAGAAATGGACGTCCCGGCTCAGGCTTGTGGCTCGGCCAGGGACAAACAAACAGCGGGCGTAAAAAACCGGGCGTGTGGCCCGGGCATGCGCCTGTGGGGATCCGGCGGCGTTGGCGGCCGGACAGCTACTTTACCGCGTTGCAGCAAGCGCCGCAAGCCGGGCGCCACGGCGCCGCCGTTTTCCCTATACTGCTGTTTTATTGCCGGCGGGCCGCGCGCCATCGCATGAGCTCATTGATCTCCCAGTTCCAGCGATTCATCCACAGCCACTATTTCTTCGGCGGCCTGCGCCAAGCGGTGGGCGTGCTGCTGCCGGCCATGTTCATCATCGGCCTGTTCCACCAGTACGCGATCGGCATGATCGCCGCCATCGGCGCGGCCTGCGTGGCCGTACTTGACCAGCCCGGCGGCCCGCGCCGCTACGGGATCAACGGCATGCTGGCTGCGCTGCTGCTGGGGTCCCTGACCGCGGCGGCCAGCGGCCTGGCCTCGGGCCACCCCGTGATGGTGTGGCTGGCCGTGCCGATGCTGTGCTTCGTGTTCTCGATGTTCACCGTGTTTGGGCGGCAAGGGGGTTTGCTGGGCTTCGCCTGCCTGCTGATCATGACGCTGACCATGCGCACGCCGCTGTCCACCGCCGACGTCCTGCAGCACACTGCCTACTCTTTCCTTGGCGGGGTGTTCTATCTGGCCTACAGCGCCATCGTCCACCGCCTGCTGTGGCACCGCGAGGAACAGCAGGTCCTGTCCGTGGCGCTATTCGCGACGGCCGACTACATGTCGGCGCGCGCGCGCTTCTACGACGTCAACCTCGACCTCGAGGACAGCTACCGCAAACTGATTCACTCGCAGGCACTGATGACCGAGGCCCACCAGGCGGCCCGCGACATGGTCCTGCGCGAACTGCCGCGCGGCAAGCCCGGGCGCGGGGACCGGCTGCGGCAGAGCTCGCTGAATATCTTCGTCGACATGGTGGGGCTGCTCGACACCATGGTGGCCACGCACACCGACTACGCCACTCTGCGACGCACCCTGCCCGACAGCGACATTCTGCTGTTCGTGCGCGACGCACTGAGCAAGCTGTCGGCGAATGTCGCCAAAATCGCGCTGAACGTCGCCCGCAACCGCCACACCCGCGAGCGCAACAGCGTCAAGGCCGAACTGCGCGCGCTAGAGTACGAAATGCAGTTGGCGCGCGCCCAGGGGCTAGAGACCTCGCAGCCCGAAATCTATGCCCTGCTGATCCAGATCCAGCGGCGAATGCGCAACATGACACGGCTGGTCGATCGGATGGCCGGCCATTCCGAACACTCCGTGGACCGCGACGCCCCGCTCGTCGACCTGCGCCTGGACAAGTCGCTGAACCGCTTCCTGTCGCGCCAGAAGTGGCGCCTGGGCATGCTCACCAGCAACCTGCGCAGCGACTCGCCGCATTTCCGCTACGCCCTGCGCGTGGCCATCGCCGCCCTCCTCGCCATGACGCTGGCAGCCGTGCTGGGGGCCCTGCCGCTGCTGCGCGACGTGGCCCCGGGCATGGCCGCGCACGGCTACTGGATCATCCTGACCGTCATCATCATCATGAAGCCGGGTTTTGCGCTGACTCGCCAGCGCAACGGCTGGCGCCTGACCGGGACCTTGATCGGCTGCGCCGTGGCGCTGGGGCTGTTCACGCTGACCCACAGCACCGCCACGCTGCTGGCCATCCTGGTGATATGCAGCATCCTGGGCTACAGCCTGGTGCAGGTGCACTACATGCTCTCGGCCGTGTTCAACACCATGTTCGTGCTGCTGGTGTTCCATTTCCTGGTCCCCGGATCGAATGCCGTCGTGGGCGAGCGCCTGATCGACACCGTAATCGGCTCGGCCCTGGCCCTGATGTGCAGCTATATCCTGCCCTCCTGGGAGCGCAATGTCATGTTGTCCCTGGCGGTGGCCCTGCGCAACGCCAACCAGCGTTTCCTGCGTAACGGCCTCGCATACGCCCATGCCGCGCGCGCGGCGCGCGCCTCGGGCGGTGAAGCCGATGCGCAGGCGCGGGACAGCGAAACGAACTGGCGCGTTGCCCGCAAGAACATGCACATCGCCTTTGGCAACTTCGCCTCGGCGTTCTACCGGATGATGGACGAGCCGGTGCGGCGCCAACGCCACGTCCCCGAGCTCAACAACCTGCTGATCCAGCACCACGCCCTGGCCTCGCAGATCTCGGCGGCCATCCCGATCCTGGCGCAACTGGACCACGTCCCCACCGGCATCCAGCAGGCGCTGGATGCCACCGAGGCCTACCTCGAGGACCGCGACATGGCCGCGCCCGCTTCGCTCGAGACCGAGGGCGAGCTCGCCACCCTGGCCTACCCCTTACGCCAGATGGTCAAGGCCGCCGGGCTCATCCGCCACGAGATGCGCGGCCTCAAGCCCGACGAGCCCCTCAGCCAAGCCGCCGCGCAAGACATGGCCAAGGCATGAAACAAGCGCGCGATCCGCTCAGAACGGCCCCTTGAACACAAAGTACGCGCCCGCGCAGATCAATGCGAAGCCGACCGCGTGGTTCAGGGTCAGGGATTCCTTGAGGTACAGGACCGAGAAACCGGCGAAAACCACCAGTGTGATGACCTCCTGGATGGTCTTGAGCTCGGCCGCCGAATACACGGCATGGCCCAGGCGGTTGGCCGGCACCGCCAGACAGTATTCGACCAGGGCGATCGACCAACTGATCAGCACGACCCTGGCCAGCGGGCTGTCGGGGAATTTCAGGTGTCCATACCACGCAATGGTCATGAACACGTTGGACATGAACAGCAGGGCGATCGGCAGGAATTTGTGCATAGCTGGAACCGGGAACGGACCGCTCGCGGCCTCAGGCCGGACGCTGGAACACCAGGCGATCCTCCGATGAGGCCGCCGGCGCGTAGGCATAGCCCTCGGCGGCGAAACCGCGCAAGTCCTCGGGGGCCCGCAGACCCTGATCGATCACGTGGCGCGCCATGAGGCCGCGGGCGCGCTTGGCGTGAAAACTGATGACTTTCCAGACACCGTTCTTTTCATCCTGGAACACGCATTCCACCACGCGGGCCCGCAGCGCCTTGCGATCCACCGACTTGAAATATTCGTTCGATGCCAGGTTCAGCACGATGCGCGCGCCGGACAGCGTATCCAGGCGCTGGTTCAGGGCCCGAGCGATCCGCTCGCCCCAAAAAGCATAGAGGGTCGAGCCCCGTGCCGTTCGCAGCCGCGTGCCCATTTCCAGCCGATGAGGCTGGATCAGATCCAGCGGTCGCAGCACCCCATAGAGCCCGCTGAGGATCGCCAGGCGTTCCTGTGCCCACTCAAGCTGCGCATCGGACAGCTCCGCCGCGCGCAGGCCCTCATAGACGTCGCCATTGAAGGCCAGGGCCGCCTGGCGCGCATGCTCGGTGCCCGGCTCGTCCACCCAGGCCGCGTAGCGCTCGGCATTCAGATGCGCCAGCGCATCCGACAGGCCCATGAGCCCGGCCAAGTCGTCGGTCGACAGCTTGCGCAGCACCCCGACCAGCTTGCGCGTATCGTCGGGAAACGTCGGCAGCGACTGGCTCGTGGTGCGCACCGGTGTGTCGTAGTCCAGCTTTTTGGCCGGGGACAGAACCATCAGCATTGCCCAGCCTCCCTCAGCGCGCGGTCCAGCCGCCGTCGATCGCCAGCGTGGTGCCCGTCATCTGCGCCGCCGCGTCCGAGGCGATGAACACGGCCGCCTGGCCAAGCTGCTGCGGCGTGACGAACTCTAGAGACGGCTGCTTTTCAGCCAGCAACTCGCGGGCGGCCTCCTCGACGCTCACGCCCTTTTGCTGCGCCAGGGCCTGGATCTGCTTTTCAACCAGGGGCGTGCGCACCCAGCCCGGGCAGATGGCGTTGCAGGTCACGCCAGTGCCGGCATTCTCGAGCGCGGTGACCTTGGTCAGCCCCACCACGCCGTGCTTGGCGGCGACGTAGGCCGATTTATGGACCGAGGCCACCAGGCCGTGGGTGGAGGCGATGTTGATGATGCGGCCGGATTTTTGCCGCTTCATCGTCGGCAGCGCCGCCGCCGAACAATGGAACACGGCCGAGAGGTTCAGCGCGATGATGGCGTTCCATTTATCGACAGGAAAGTCCTCGATCAGGTCCGTGTGCTGGATGCCGGCATTGTTGACCAGGATGTCGATGCCGCCCAACGCCTGGATCGACTGCTCGACAAAGGCTCGCGCTGCCTGCGCATCCATCAGGTCGGCGTTCAAGTACACGGCCTTGACCCCGAAATCCCTTTCCAGCCCGGCACGTTCGCGCTCGATCGCCGCGGCGTCGCCGAAACCATTGATGACGAGATCGGCGCCCTGGCGCGCCAGCTCTTGTGCAATCGCCAGGCCGATGCCGCTGGTCGAGCCGGTGACGACCGCTTTTTTACCTTTTAGCATGGGACAACTCCTTGTGCGAGATTCCGAAAAAACCTGCGTCCAGTGTAACGCGGGGCACCTGAAATCCGCCTGGATGGCCCGTCATACGCGACGATCGGGGCAGGCTGTTGCGCCCTCACGCGGCTCGAGTGGCTTCCATGAGGCGCCGAGTGAGTGCCACGGCCTCCTCGGCCCCGGGTATGTTGGCGAACCCCATCAGCACGCCCTCCGGCCCCGATCGCCGCATTCGCCAATGGCTCAGCGCCTGGATTGCCAATCCACGGGACTGTGCCGCAGCGGCGAAGTCCCGGTCGCTGCGCCGGCCATGCAGCATCCCCAGCACATGGGTTCCACCGGCCTGCGTCGCCGCGATGTGCAGCCCTGCCCCGAAGACCTGCGCCAGTGCATCGACCAGATAGTCCCGGCGCTGTGCATAGAGCGAACGCATCTTGCGCAAGTGGCGGGTGAAATGGCCTTGCGCCATGAATTCGGCCACGGTCGCCTGCGGCCAGACCGACCCTGGGCCGGAAAGATGGTTCGCCGCACTGCGGAACCGTCCGATGTGCGCCTCCGGCGCCACCAGATACCCCAGGCGCAGCCCTGGAAACAGCACCTTGCTGAAAGTGCTGGTGTAGAGCACGCGCTCGTCCCGGTCCAGGCTTTTCAGCGCGGGCAGCGGCCGGCCATGGTAGCGGAACTCGCTGTCATAGTCGTCCTCGATGATCCACGCCCGTCGCTGCTGCGCCCATTTCAGCAGTTCCAGCCGCCGAGGCAATGACAAGGCCACGCCTGTGGGGCACTGATGCGTGGGCGTGACCACGGCGAAGCGGGCATCGGCGGCCCGCCGCCGCCCGATCTCCACATTCAGGCCTTCTTCATCCACGGGTATGGGCGCCAGGCGCATCCCGCTGCGCTGCAAAAAATCCCGGATATAGAGGTAGCCGGGATCCTCATGCCAGCCCACGTCGCCGCTGTGCAATACGGTGCGGCATATCAGCTCCAAGGCCCCCCGGTAGCCTGCCGTGATGAAGACCTGCTCATAAGAGCAAGCAATGCCGCGGGATATGCCAAGGTAGGTGGCGATGGCGCGCCGCAAGGGCTCGTGCCCGGCCGGATCGGGATAGTTCATGGCGGCCGCACCGAGAACACGCAGGCTCCGCCCGGCCAGACGGGTCCAGGTCTTGCGGGGAAACGCATCCAGCGCGGGCAAACCGAATTGAAAGGGCATGGGCTCGTCGGATGCTGCCTGCGGGCGCTGCGCCGGCTTGCTCGGCGGTTTGGACAATGCCGCGCGTCCCGCCTCACCCACGCTGTTCAGGCGTGGCGAGACCACCGTGCCGGCGGGGCCGCGCGCCTCGAAGTATCCCTCGCTGGTCAGCATCTGGTAGGCCAGTTCGACGGTGCCCCGCGCCAGGTGGAGCTCGCTGGCGAGACTGCGCACCGATGGCACCCGATCCCCCGGGCGAAGCTTGCCGGCGGCAATCGCATCCCGAAAGCGCCGATACAGTTGCATATAGATCGGCGCGTCTGACTCGCGCCGCGGTTGCAAGTGCTTCAGGTCCAAAGCCGATGTCCCAGTTATTTTTATCATTCTTGACCCTATTGAATAGGACGTAATTTTCCTAGAATTCTCCAATTGGAGCAAGAACGAGAGCAAGGAAAACCATGACTCAGAATCACAACGAATATGGACAACCGCTAGGCGAATCGCTACCCGGCTGGGCCACCCGCCCACTGCCGGGCGACGTGACACTGCAGGGCGCCTTTTGCCGCATCGAACCGCTGAACGTAGAGCGCCACGCCCAGGATCTGTACACCGCCTACAGCACGGCGCCGGACGGACGCGACTGGACCTACATGTTCGCGGGCCCCTTCCAGGCCGCCGACGAATACCTGCACTATGCCGAAGGCATTGCACGCAGCGCCGACCCCAAACACTATGCCGTCATCGATACCGCGCTGGGCAAGGCCGTCGGCACGCTGTCCTTGATGCGGATCGACCCGACCCACGGCGTGATCGAGGTCGGAAACGTTGCATTCTCGCCGCTGCTCAAGCAAAAACGAGCTTCCACCGAGGCACAGTTCCTGCTCATGCAGTATGCCTTCGACGAGCTTCGATACCGCCGCTACGAGTGGAAGTGCGACAGCCTGAACGCCCCGTCCCGAAAGGCCGCCGACCGACTCGGCTTCCGCTTCGAAGGGATATTCCGCCAGGCCGTGACCTATAAAGGGCGCTCGCGCGACACCGCGTGGTTTGCCATCATCGACAAAGAGTGGCCCTCGCTCAAGGCGGCATTCCTCGCCTGGCTTTCGGCGGACAATTTCGACCGCGACGGGCGGCAGGTCAGGACCCTGGCCGAATTCAAAAGGGAACAGCCGTAAGCCGGACGCCGCGCAATCCCCTCCTTGGCTACTCGGCCGCCTTGAACTCAAAGGGTTCGGCGGGAGTGAACCGGTCCGATGCTTCACCGGCAAGAACCCGGTTCATGTCCACCCCCAGGTCGAGGGTCTGTGCCTGGGCACCTTGCGAAAAGTCGAGTCGTTTGAGATCCACCCAGAACACATTGGGCGACGTCGCAGACTCGGCATAAAACAGCTTGTTCTTGTGATCCGCCACGATACGCCAGCGCGTCGTGGACAGATTGGGGGCGTCCGGCAGACTGATGCCATAGGGCACAGAGACATTCCGCACGATGCTGAACACTGCGGCGGCAGCAGTCCGCGGATCGTCGGTCTGAACGACTGCATCGGCATAGTAGCTTGCGCGCACGAACCGGTCCGATGCACGGCTGGTGCCAGGCAGGAACGCGCGCCCGTCGACCCCGCTCCAATAGCGCATGATGGCGAGTTGCTCATCATAGGAGGGCTCGTTCGTCATCACGCGGAACTCTCGACCGTGATGAATGCGTAGCGTGCCATCAATCCATTCCAGAATTGCGCTGTCACCCGTCGCATCCGACAGCGACAGATGCAACGGAGCAAGACTGCCGGGCCGGCCGGGAACTTCGCCACTGACGACCTGCACCGGCGTGGCTTGCGCATGCCTGACTGCCTCGTCGACCGTGGCGAATTGATCGAGAAAATACTGTGCCCAGATCGACAGTGATATGCGGGGTGTCACGCCATCGTCCTGGGGATATTTGGCGTCGGCCAGCCACAGCAAATTGGCATTGAGGCCGGCCTCGTTCATTCCGTCCACTGCCGAGATTTCATAACCGGAAACAATCACACTGCCATAGGCCGAAGTCCACTCTGCCGATCGCGGCCCGGCGGCCCCGTGCCGGGTCATGCCACGAGGAAAGACCCAAAGGTTGCTGACAATGGGATCTTTGAAATCCATCGAGCGACCCGTGAGATAGGTTCCGTTAGGGCCGTGATAGATGACGCGAGTACAGGCTTGTGCCTCTGCAGCCATCAGCGCCGCAGCTGCGGCCAGTGCAACCACAATGCGCGTGAACCGAGCCATATTCTGGGCACCTCCATCTTAAAACCGATCATTCAACCCGAGGACCGGGCCGCTCAGACACATGTCATCGGCGTGACCACTACGGTCGTAATCGACATAGAGCACCTTATAGCCTGCCGAGCGATAGCGCGCACCGATAAGGTTCACGGCATAGTGTGCCATGGACTGTACGGGCAGCGCGATGGTGCTGATGTCGGGGCCGCACAGCTGCAGCCATTCGGGATCGTCATAACTCAGCAGCGAAATGTCCTGCGGAATGCGCAGGCCCATTTCGCGGATCGCGCGCAGCGCGCCCCGCGCCAGTTGGGAGCTGCCCAGCACCAGGGCGCTTGGACGCTTGGGTGCTCGGGGCTTGCCTTTGGGCTTTCGACTTGTCGGCCCGCCCTCAATCCACCATTATTTGGCGGACACCGAAGCATCGAATAGGTCAGATCCCTAAGATGGCGCAATGACAAAAGGTCAAATCCCCATTTCGATTCTTGCGACAACTATTACCGCGAGCTTCGGTTTCGGACTTATCCAACTCGACGTAACCATCGTCAACGTCGCGCTCCCGACAATAGCCAAGACGCTCAATACGACTGTTGCGGACCTGCAATGGGTGGTGGATGCCTATGCGCTCGCATTTGCCGCCCTTCTGCTGACCGGTGGCTACCTAGGTGATCGATTCGGTGCAAAACGCTGCTACCTCGCGGGCATCGCTCTATTCGCGATTACCTCGGTGGTATGCGGCGTTGCCCCCTCCACACCACTCTTGATTGGTGGACGCATGTTCCAAGGGGCAGGAGCCGCTTTGATGTTGCCCTGCTCGTTGGCCCTCATCAACCACGCTGCCGAAGGTCAACCGCAGCGTCGCGCGCAGGCTATCGGCTGGTGGACTGCCGCAGGCAGCATCATGATCGCAGCAGGGCCGATCATTGGCGGCTTGCTGATCGGCATCACAAGCTGGCGCAGCATTTTTCTCGTCAATCTTCCCGTTTGCGCCGTCGGCATGCTGTTAACGCTCAAAGTCGAGGAGACAAAGCGACTCCCCAACGGACGGGGTATTGATATTATTGGCCAACTGCTTGGGATCGTTGCTCTCGGCACAATAACCGGGGCGATGATCGAAGCAAAACCACTCGGCCTGGAAAGCCCGGTTGTTCTGGCGTGTACGATAACCGGCATCATCGCAACGGTTGCATTCGTTCGGCATGAGGCGCACTCGCCCACGCCCATGGTGCCGCTTTCACTTTTCGGATCACGTGCATTCTGCGGAGCAGTCATCTTCGGAGCAATCGCCAATCTCACTTACTATGGCGCGGTCTTCGTCCTCAGCCTCTATCTCCAGCGTGCGCTAGGCTATTCTCCTGTCTCGGCGGGCCTCGCATTCCTGCCGCTTACCGCCACTCTCCTCTTCGTCAACATCATTAGCGGCTGGTGGACCGGCACACGGGGATCGCGGGCACCGATGATCGCGGGCGCCCTTATCGATGCGAGTGGTTTCGCGATTCTCGCCTTCGTCGCCACCACAACGACCCCTTATTGGCACCTCGCCATCGCGTTCGTGTTGATCCCGGGCGGCATGGGCTTGGGTGTGCCTGCCATGACCACGGCCGTGCTGGCAAGTATCGGGCGTGAACATTCGGGCATCGCGTCAGCGGTACTGAATGCCGCCCGGCAGGCCGCCGGCGCGATGGGCGTGGCGTTATTCGGCACACTTGCCGGCGACGGGCCGCGCAGTATCGTCACTGGCCTTAGAATGTCGGCGATGATTGCTGCCGGCCTACTGATCGTCGCGGCCGCTGTTGCCGCAACGACAATAGCGCGTCTCCAAAGGGATTCATCTATGACAAGTTCGAAACAAACAAGTTCGAAACAAGCCGGCAGGCTGTAGAATCACAACATGGTAGATGGAACACTGATGGCGCGCGTAGCCGCTCTTGTCGGCGATCCGGCGCGTTCGAACATACTCGCAAGCATGATGGATGGGCGGGCACACACGCCCACCGAACTCGCTTTGGATGCGGGGATCAGCGCGGCCACGGCGAGCGGGCACCTTGCACGCCTGCTCGACGGCCAACTCGTCACCGTCGTGAGACAAGGACGACATCGGTATTATCGACTCGCCTCCAACAGCGTGGCGCGGATACTCGAAGGCATCATGGTATTGGGTGAGGATACCCAATCCCGCCCACGTGCAATGCCTCGCGTGCCCGCAGACCTGCGCTTGGCGCGCACTTGTTACGATCATCTGGCCGGAAAGCTGGGGGTTGCACTCACCGACGCGATGGTGACGCGCAATTTCATCAAGCTCGATGATGAGTCGGGGACGCTCACGGACACAGGAAACGCCGCGTTCCTTGAGCTTGGAATCGATTTGGCTGCCAGCCGACATCTGGGGCAGAGGGCCTGCTGTCGGCCATGTCTCGACTGGAGCGAACGCCGACCGCATATCGCCGGCGTTCTCGGAGCGGCCCTTCTCAACCATTTTCTAAATCAACGATGGATCGAGCGCATACAAGGAACGCGCGCCATCCGCGTGACCAACCAAGGAAGCGTCGCCTTTCGCCGCGATTTTGGCATTACCCTCGAGAGTGACTGAAAGGCAAAACGCGTAAAAAATCCTGATAATTTTTTGAATTATCAGGATTTTTGATAACTGGTGGAGAACATTACTCCACTCTGGACTGCTGGTCAGTCGGTCAACACCATAGCCGACACACTGAACGATAGGGGCGTGGCTACTTCTCGCGGCGGCCGGTGGACTACCAAGCAGGTTTCGCGCGTCTTGCTAAGGGTGGCATAATCCTATGCGAACAAACACGAACACCGCAGAACAACCACGCACAACATATTGAAATCATTGTGCTTTATAATAAAACTGGCCTTATTTAGCGCAAGAAAAATCTTGCGGGAAGCAGGCTAGCGCTTCCGGGGGATAATTACATGCGGGCAGGCACGCTTTTTTCGGTGATCTTCTACCTGTCCGGCATTTCGTCGCTAATCTACCAAGTCGTCTGGCAACGCGTTCTCACGCAGGTGATCGGCGTCGACTCCATATCGATCGCGTTCATCGTCACTATTTTCCTGCTTGGCCTAGGCCTCGGCTCCATCGCGGCGATACCCGCGACGAAGGGCCGGCGTCCACTAATCCTCATCCGGCTATATGCCGTGATCGAGCTGGTTATTGGCATTTTTGGCCTCGCCTCCATCGGTAATCCCCCCATAAAAGCGGTGAGATCAGAAGTAGAATTTTCTCATTGAGGAGTTCTACAGCATGAAGAAGTCACGATTCACAGACAGCCAGATCCTGGACGCGATCAAACGGGTGGAGGCCGGCGTCACGGTGCCCGAGATGTGCCGTGAGCTGGGCATCAGCTCAGCGACGTTCTACAAGTGGCGCGCCAAGTACGGCGGCATGGACGTGCCGATGATGTCGCGGATGAAGGAGCTGGAGGCCGAGAACGCCCGTCTACGCAAGATGTAATGTATGTCGAAGAGAAGCTCAAAGCTGAGTTGCGCGCGGAGGCTCTCGAAGAAAAGTGGTGAAGCCATCTCGCCGCGGCGAGATGGCTCAACGTGTCGTGCAGGAGCGCGGGATATCGGTCCGGTTGGCCTGCGAGACGTTTGGCATCAGCCAGACGTGCTATCGCTATGAGGGCAAGCACAAGGCGGAGAACGACGAGATCGCCGACTGGCTGCTGCGCCTGACGGACAACCACCGCAACTGGGGATTTGGGCTGTGCTACCTGTATCTGCGCAACGTGAAGGGCTTCGGTTGGAACCACAAACGGATTTACCGCATCTATCGGGCGTTGGAGCTGAACCTGCGAATCAAACCGCGCAAACGCCTGGTGCGCCAGGCGCCCGATCCGCTGACGGTGCCCACCGCCACGAATCACGTCTGGTCAATGGACTTGATGCATGATCAACTGGCCGATGGGCGCAGTATCCGGCTGTTCAACGTGATCTGCGTATTCCGATGATTGTGACCACTGATTCCGGTGATCGTGACCACCTTGTGTCGGACAGGTGGTTTTCTCTGAT
>NZ_JBELOI010000017.1:0-25249 GCF_040276065.1 Castellaniella sp. GW247-6E4
GGCAGTGGCGTGCCGAGCATGGGGGCGAACAGATGTTGTTCTTCGCGCAGGAGCATCCGCCAGGCCGCCTCGGGCTATCGGACTTTACTGTGGCTGACGGGTTGGGGGTGCGAGTGGCCGGCCAGCCCCTGGCGCATCGACTGTACCAATTTACCCTGGCCCACAGCGGCTGGCGTCACGCTTGCCTGGTCCTGGGCGGCGAGAGCTTCCAGGCGCTGAGCGCCGGGCTGCAGCAGGCACTCTGGATGGCAGGCGGTGTCCCCGAAGAACATCGTACCGACAGCCTCTCGGCGGCATTCAATAATCTGGCCGAACGGGAGACGCTCACGCAGCATTATGACGACTTGTGCCGCCATTACGGAATGCGCCCCAGCCGTAATAATCCTGGGCAGAGCCACGAGAACGGATCGATCGAATCGCGCCAGCGCAGTCTGAAGAGGGTACTCGAGCAGGCGCTGCTGCTGCGCGGCACACGCGAGTTCGACAGCCTCCAGGCCTACGAGGCGTTCGTCGCCGAGACAGTGCGTCACCTGAATGCACGTTGCGCACGGGCCTGGGAAGTGGAGCGTGCCTGTCTCGGGCCATTGCCGGCGCAACGCACGATGGACTTCGAGGAACACGACGCGCGGGTGAGCAAGTATGGCGTGATTCGGGTCCGCGGCGTCATGTACAGCGTCCCGTCGCGCCTGGTGGGACACCGGCTCAAGATCCGTCTGTACGGCACCCACCTGCAGGCATGGCTGGGCGGGGCGAAGGTGTTCGAGTGTGAGCGCCTGTACAGCAGTGCGACGCAGCATCATCCGCGACGTATCGACTGGCGACACATGCTGGCGTCCTTGAAGCGCAAGCCTGGTGCCTTTGCCCGCTGGGTGCTGCGCGACGATATGTTCCCTCGCAGCGAATACGCCCGCACCTGGCACTATCTCCACGAACGGCTACCCGAGCGCCAGGCCTGCCGCCTGATGGTCGAGCTGCTTGACCTGGCCGATCGCGCCAACATCGTGACCGAGTTGGCCGGGATCCTAGCCGAGCAGATTGAAGCGGACCTGATGCCAGATATCGACGCGTTGCGCGAACGCTTTGCCCCGCGTTTGGCCGCTGTGCCGGATGTTCAGATCCAGTTACCGTCGCCGGCCGTCTACGATGCGCTTCTGGAGGCGGGCGTATGAACGCGTCAAAAACCGCCAGTAGCGAATCCGCGCGGTTGCCACTGATGCTCACCGAGCTGCGGTTGCCGACGATGAAACGATTGTGGCCCCAGCTCGCCGAGCAAGCTAATCGGGAGGGATGGCCCGCCGAGCGGTTCCTTGCCGGATTACTTGAACACGAGATCGCCGAACGCGAAGCCCGGCGCCTACAGCGCAATCGGGCCAACAGTCAGTTACCTGCGGGCAAGACCTTGGATCTCTTCGAGTTCGACGCGGTTCCCGCCGTCTCGAAGGCGCATGTGATGGCTCTGGCCGAAGCGGATGGCTGGATCGGTCAGGGTCACAATCTGCTGGCCTTCGGCCCGCCCGGCGTGGGCAAGACGCACCTGATTGCCGGGATCGGATATGCCTTGATTGATCGTGGCTACAAGGTGCTGTTCACGCGCACGGGAGATCTGGTCCAGCGGCTGCAGGCCGCCCGGCGCGATCTGCGTCTGCCAGCCGAGCTGGCCAAGCTGGAGCGATTTGACCTGCTTGTGCTCGATGACCTGAGCTATGTGCGACGTGATCAGGCTGAGACCTCCGTGCTCTTCGAGCTGATCGCCGAGCGCTACGAGCAGCGCAGCATCGCCATCACCGCAAATACCCCCTTCTCTGGCTGGGACGCCGTATTCCCCGACAAGGCGATGACCATCGCAGCCGTGGATCGGCTCGTGCATCACGCCACGATATTGGAGATGAACGTGGAAAGCTATCGGCGTCGTCACGCGATGCCCGGGCCTCGCCATCACGCGGATAAAAAGTAGCCATGACTGCCCCAAGCACCGCTCAAGATGATTGACGCCCGCCGCTCAGGATAGTTGACGTCAACCAGGGATACCGAACTTCATTCCCAAGGATCGTCGATAGCCAGCTTTTGGGCGGCGCCATTACTGGGGATATTGTGCGGGCATTAAAGTTGAAATTTCTTCGGCTTTAATGCCCGCGACTTTTGTCCGTATCGCATGGATCATGGCCTCACGTTCAATTCGTTTCGAGGTTCACCATGAAGATTCTGCGTATCCAGGAAGCCTGCAACAAGATTTCTCTCAGCCGTACGACCCTATGGCGTCTGTGTCAGCAAACAGATTTTCCCAAGCCGATCAATCTGGGCGGTCGCGCCGTCGGGTTTCTGGAGCATGAGATTGATCGATGGCTGGAGAGCCAAGCAGCTGCGCGTCCAGTTTCGCCCCGGGAGGACTGAAATGGGGCGCCAACGAACAATCAATGACCAAAACTTTTGGCATGCGCCCCAGCTGGAAGGGTGCACCTCCGAAGACAAGTTCGCACTCATCCATCTGTTGACTGGGCCGAAGAGCAATATTACGGGGGTCTATACGCTCGTACCACGCCATGCAGGGGCTGAGCTCGGCTGGACGCAGGAGCAGTGGCGGGATGTCGTCAATCGACTGCAGGAGAGGGCCTTGGCTCGCTACGATGATGAACGTCTCATGGTCTGGGTGCGCGTCTGGTGGGAACACCATAATGCTCGGCAAACGATGGGTGTGAAGTTGCGCGGCCGAGCTGTGGAGGAGATAAATCGTATTCCGGCTTCCTGGTTGGACGAATTTCTGACGGACTATCGCAGCCGCTTGATGGAGGAGCAGCGACACTGGCTCAGTGCGGTCCTGACGGGGTTGGTTGATACTTCTGCCGAAGGGTATGGATATGGTATCGATACCTCTGCAGGAAAAGTTCGGCATAACACTAACAAACAACAGAAACCATTAACTGAAACGACAACAGGAAATAGTTATCCACAATCTGTGGATATGTCGGGTATTCCGGTTGAGTTTCAGGGAGAAGTTCACCGGGCGATCCAAGCGGCAATTCAGGAAGGGTTGATCCGGCATGATCCTCAGTTGGTGATCAAGGCGATGGTCGAACGCTATCGGTCTCCCAGTCCACCCAGGTCGGCATATCCTCTGACCCTGCATCTGGCAAAGCATCTGCAGCCCGGTGCTTCAGTTGGCGGAGGCCGGTATGTTGGGGATTGAGGATGATGTGGCCGGTTTAGTCCATGAGTGCCAAGACTTGTTTGAGCAGATTTGCCGAGGCAGGAACCCCTTAGAGTCAGTGTCAAAGAAAACGCGAATGGATTATGCGAAGCTGACCTTGGGTTTGGTACGAAAGGCTCAGCGATCTGGAACTGATTTGATGGCTATGGTACTGGCGACCTCGCGTTCGTCGAGCTATCACAAGCGGATGGCGGCGGTCCGATACCTGCTGGCCACTCAGCACCAACAACTGCTCTTTGATGCACAGACTCGCTACTGTGCGGAGGAAAGGTCTGATCTTGAGTGGTTCCGTCGTTGGCGGAACCATTGCGGTCTGCTTCGTGGGTATCACGACCGGCAAAAACTAGGCTTTACTACGACGCGCCGAAAACGCGCCAGTAAGCGGCGGGCCCTGCGTGGTCTGCCAGACGATTGGCGAGACCAACTCTGCGTGCGTGCAAGAAACGGGAAATACGCTTATGCGATGCTGGTTGCTGCGTTGACAGGCTGCCGCCCGGCAGAGCTTCAGGCGGGTGTTGTCGTCTCGCGTGCGCAACATCCTGAAAGTGCTGAAGAGCTGATTGTTTTCAGGGTTGATGGCGTCAAGGTCAAGGAAGGGCAGGGGCAACCCTATCGGTTGATTGCTTATCGAGCCAATGACCCGCATCCCTTGATGCGTGCCATCGTGGATCTGCTGGATAGCGATGATGTCGAACTGCCTCTGAATGTGCAAATCGAACGTCCTGGGAACTTCACTGTGGAAGTCCGGCGACTGGCCAAGTGTTTGTGGCCAACACACCCTCATGCCGTGACTGCTTATTGCTTTCGACACCAGTGGGCTGCAGACATTAAGAGTACCCAAGCTGGTGATGTGGTTAGTCGGGGGTTAGGTCACTTGTCGGCGAAGACGCGACGGTATTATGGACAGGCCGGGCAGGCGAGATCCTCTGGGGTGTTATCCCCCTTATCGATCGAAGCGCCTCGTCTGGTCCGGCCAGAGAAGATGGTTTCGAGCCGAGGTTCATTGACACTACTTGGACCTTGAGATGCCATTGTTCATTGTTATCAGAAGGTGATAATATAACGTTTTGTATCAATCTGAATGGATAGCCATGAAGCGATGTGTCATCGGCATACGTCAAGTAGATGGTTCGTGTTCTGTTCCCGATTGGTGCGAGCCACCCAGTATCTGGTTTCCGTCATTTGCGTCGCTGGCAGCCGTGCTCTCGGATGACAATCGTCGTCTGCTGCGTTTAATCCATGACAAGCAGCCCAAGTCTCTGACAGAGTTGGCAGCACTGAGCGGACGCAAACTGTCGAACCTGTCACGCACCTTGCGGTTGATGGCCGATTATGGACTGGTGTCGCTACAACGTAATGTCCGAGATGTTCAGCCCACCGTGTTGGCGATCGAATTTTTGGTTGTGCTGGATTGATGGCTATGAACACAAAAAGGAATGCAATGGCACGGATGTGGATGGTGCGCGGTGAAGGCGGCAGCCTGTACGATGCCTTTCGTGAGCGCGGCGTGGCCGCTGTGGGCTGGAATCAATTAGCGGCCCATGCTAAACCTGGTGTCGGGCGCAAGCAGCTAATCACCCTGTATCAGTCCGCCGAGCCTCAGGCAAAACAAGGCACAGTGGTGTCGGGTGCATCCCAGGTCTGGCGATTTGTCAACGACATCCAGAGTGGCGATTGGATCATCACCTATTCGCCAGCCAATCGTCTGTATTCAATTGGCAAGGTCATTGGCCCAGCCGACCATCACCCGGAGTGGGCCGAGCAAGGTATGCCGCTGGCGCGCAAGGTGCAGTGGCAAACGCAGGAACTACCGCGTGACAGCTTGGGCACCAGTACAAAAAACAGCCTGGGTTCCACCTTGACCCTGTTCGAGGTGCCGTCCGGCGCGGCAGCCGAAGTGCTTGCAGCACTGAAGGGTAAACCGATATCGGCGGCGGAAGATGAAGCCGAAGAAGTCATCGCCGACCCGCTGGCTGACATTGACTCCCAGGCATTGGAGCGCATCAAGGACCGGGTCAACGAACTCGACTGGGACGATATGCAGCAACTGGTCGCCGGCATCCTGCGCGCCATGGGCTACAAGACCCAGGTCTCGCCACCCGGTTCCGACCGGGGCAAGGATATCGTCGCCTCACCCGATGGCTTTGGGTTCGAACACCCGCGCATCGTCGTGGAGGTCAAGCACCGCAAGGGGCAGATGGGCAGCCAGGAAATCCGTAGCTTCCTTGGTGGCCGCCACAAGGATGATCGTGGACTGTATGTCAGCACCGGCGGCTTCACCAAGGATGCCCAATACGAAGCAGATCGGGCATCCATCCCTCTGGCAATGTGGACGTTGGATCATGTGGTGCGTGCCCTGATCGAGCACTACGACGCTACGGACGCCGAAACCAAACGCATCGTGCCACTAAAGCGGCTGTACTGGCCCGCGTGAGGTGGCAATGAAAGACATGAGCACGGAAATGCCACCTAAACCCTTCGTCAAGGTGAATACATATGGCACAAGCTGATACCTTGGTCGCCCTGGTAAAAGCAGCCAGCAGCGGCGACCAATCTTCTTTTCGAAAGTTGACCGAAGCCTTGATTCAAGAAGAACGCGGCAAAGGACACCGAATCCTAGCCGAGCGTCTGGAAAAGGCATTACGAGCGTCTGCTCATCAACCAACCTCGTTCCAGTCTTCCGTGACAACGGCGCGACCAACCCAGACAGGGGGTATCGCACCGAAAGATCTGATTGCCGAGTTAATACCAGAGCGTTCACTGGAAAGCTTGGTGCTTAGTGAGAGTATTCGTGGGCAGTTACGAGAAGTTGTTGAAGAGCAGCATCGTGCTGAGTTGCTGCATGCTCACGGCTTGAGCCCAAGGCATCGAATCTTACTGGCTGGGGCACCAGGGAACGGTAAAACATCGGTTGCTGAAGCGTTGGCATTTGAATTGATGGTGCCGCTGATCGTTGTGCGCTATGAGTCGTTGATTGGCAGCTACCTGGGTGAAACTTCTATCCGCTTGAAAGCCTTGCTTGACTACGCTCGAACACGGCGCTGCGTGTTGCTCTTTGACGAATTCGAGACATTGGGCAAAGAGCGAGGTGACACTCATGAAACGGGGGAGATAAAGCGTGTCGTCAGTTCTTTGCTGCTTCAACTCGATGATCTTCCAGATTATGTCGTTGTCGTTGCTGCTAGCAATCACCCAGAACTCTTGGATAGAGCCGTTTGGCGACGCTTTCAGGTTCGACTGGAACTCCCCCTTCCCACACGCGCACAGTTGACTGCGTTCGTCGCCTCGATTAGCGAACGCAGCAAAGTCAATTTTGGCTTGGCACCTGAGACCATCGCGAAACGACTCTTAGGCCTCAGCTTTTCAGAGGTGGAAGAGTTCTGCCTGGGGGTAGTTCGGCGAGCGGTATTGGATCAATCAGTAGATAACGCTAAAACCATCGTTTTTTCCAGGCTGGAGCAATGGAGGAAACGGTTGAAACCTGCCAATAAAGACGCATCAGACGAATAAGGCAAAAGGAGGGGAGATATGCCTGATGAGTACTTGCCGTTGCTGGTTTTTCCTGAAAAGCGAATTCTCCAGCCAGAAAAGGGCAACGGTTTTTCTCCGGGAAAACAGAATTTGCCCGGTCATGATGCCCAAGTAGCCCGTATTGGAAGACAGATCGAGCATCTGGAAGAAGACTTCGCACGCTATCAGGCCAGCCTGACTGGTGCACTGGCCGGGCTCGAACCTGAAATGGTCTTGGTCATCGAGATCGTTGGACGCCTGGACGACTTCCGACAAGCCGTTGAAGCTGCGGGCTTGGAGTGGCTAGGAGAGACGGAAATCGACGACCTGGAGGCTGAGGATGATGGTTTCCATGAGCGAGATGCTGCCGGTCAACCTGCAGTTAAGCCGCTGAGCGGTCGCATGTTTTTGGCCATGAGCAACATGGCGGGCATGCAAGAGATTCTCGTACTTTGGGAGCAATGGAAAGCCAATAAAAGCCTGCCCCATGGGAAAACCAAGTGGAAAATCGTCTTTGAGCAGTTGAACGTGTTGCGGCGTTGGGGCATTGAGGAGACATTAGTCGAAACAGGAATGATCGACCGTTGGCAGGATCTGCTGGATCCAATCAACCCTGAGAAGAAAGTTAGATTCCAGATTGAGCTTTTCTATCGTAAAAAAATTGAGAAACGTCGAAATAATGAAGCAGTAATCCGATTCCTCCTTGAAAGCCTCGGAGGCCAAACGCTTTCGGAGTTTCTTGATATACCTCAGATCGCGTTTCATGCGGTTAAAGCCGAGTTGCCTGCTCACGCCATTCAGTCGCTGCTCGAAGAAGTAGCTGCTGGTGAAACAGACATCGACATCGAACTGTTCAAATTCTCCGGCATCATGTATTTCCGTCCTACCGGGCAAAGTCTTGCGATTTCAGAAGAAGGCGAGGGTGAACCAGCCGCGTTCCCTCAAAATGTCAGCGACCTTCCTCCTGTCGCAGCGCTTCTTGATGGCGCTCCATTGCAATTGCATGAAGCGCTGAAAGACCGACTGCTGGTTGATGACACCTTTGGCCTGGATGCCACTTATCTACCCGGTGAGCGCAAGCATGGTACCGCCATGGCATCCTTGATTCTTCATGGGGATCGCAGCAATCCCGCGTCCGAACCGCTACTGCACAAACTGTATTGCATCCCGGTGATGCAACCGGACCACAAGACGCGCGAGCATGATGAACATATGCCGGATGAGGTGTTCTTTGAAGACCGCATCCAGATTGCCGTGCGGCGTATGTTCGAAGGCTCTGGCGACGTCCCTCCGCAAGCACCTACGGTCAAGATCATCAACCTCTCCATTGGTGATACAGCACGTGAATTTATCCATACACCGAGTCCCTGGGCACGGTTGCTCGACTGGTTGGCCTATCACTACCGCGTGCTGTTCTGCATTAGCGCGGGCAACTACTGCGATGAGATTGATATCGGCCTCAATCAACAGCAGTTCGCCGCTCTTTCTGATGAGGAAAAGATAAGCGCCACTGTCAAAGCAATATCAAACAGCCTTACTTCCAGGCGTCTGCTTTCGCCAGCTGAAGCGATGAACGCCATTACAGTAGGGGCCGCTCACGTCGATGACTCGGGAGATGCGTATCCGCAATTTGGCCAGCGTGTCGATGTGCTGCCTTCACAAACATTGTTCAGCCCTGCCACCCGTCTAGGCTTTGGTTTCAGACGTTCCATCAAACCAGACATCCTCATGCCCGGAGGACGGCAACTCTACAACGCTCCAGTGCTAGCTAGATCTACCCTGTACAGTGTCGACAACTCCATCGTCAGGCCAGGTCAAAAGGTTGCGCTGGACAGCAGACAGCAAGGCGTTCTGAATAACGAAGCCTTCTGGCGTGGCACCAGCAATGCGACGGCGCTGGCCACACGAGGTGCGGTGCGGCTGTACGACATGCTGGACAGACTACGCAACGAGGAGGGGGAGGACATTCCCGAGACGTTGATGACGGTGCTGATGAAGGCGCTACTGGTGCATGGCGCTAAGCAAGACGACGCTGGCAAGCAACACATCGAACAAGCGTTGAAAGACGCGCGCAACTCTCGTCAGTTCAAGCAGGTTATCACGCGCTACCTTGGCTATGGCGCTGTAGATATCGAGCGTGTGCTGACATGCACTGCCCAGCGAGCAACCGTTCTGGGCTGCGGAGAGATACGGGAAAACGAGGTGCATGAGTATGCCTTCCCGATCCCTCCCGGTTTCTCTTCCCAAAAGATCTGGCGGCGGTTGGTGGTGACCCTGGCATGGCTGACTCCGATCAATCCAGGTCATCGCAATCTCCGGGAAGCCAAGCTGACGCTAGAGCCAGGAGGGAGAAGCTGGTCCAACCAAATCCTCAAACTGGAACGTCAGGATGGCGACCACAATCAGGTGGAGCGTGGCACCGTGCAACATGAAGTGCTGGAAGGCAAAAAGCAGATTCAGGCATTCGAAGATGGCGAGACCTTGCGCATCCGCGTCAGCTGCAAAAAGGATGCGACCGCCCACCTTGATGTCGTCATTCCCTACGGCCTGGCCGTCACGCTGGAGGCGAAGGAAGATATTCCGATCTATCAGCAAGTCCGCGCCCGTATCAAGCAGCCCGTGCGCATTGCCCCCGGCGTAGGCCGATAATCACTTAAAAAATAAAAGACTTATATCAAGGTGTTTTTACATGAGATCTATCGAACAACAATTCTTCAACGATCTGGAGAAAAAGCTCTGGTCAGCCGCTGATAAGCTGCGCTCCAACCTTGACGCTGCCGTGTACAAGCATGTCGTGCTCGGGCTGATCTTCCTCAAGTACGTCTCTGATGCCTTTGAGGAACGACAGCGGGAGCTGCGCGAGCAGTTCACCAACCCAGCACATGATTATTATATGGAGCCAGAAGAATACGGCGGGGCAGGCACGCAGGAGTATGAAGAGAACGTCGCAGTTGAACTAGAGGTGCGCGACTACTACACGGAGAAAAACGTGTTCTGGGTGCCAGTCGAAGCTCGCTGGCAAACACTGCGCGATTGTGCGCAACTGCCGCCTAAGGCGACGCTGCCTTGGAACAAGCCGGGCAAGGATGAGCCCGAAGAAATGCGTTCGGTCGGCTGGTTGATCGACAACGCCATGGAAGCCGTCGAGCGTGAGAACGCCCGCCTGAAGAACGTGCTCAACAAGGACTTTGCCCGCGTCCAGCTGGACTCCAGCAAGCTGGCTGGGTTGATCAGCCACTTCTCGGATACTGACTTCAGCGCCAAGGAGTACAAGAGCCAGCTGCTAGACCTGAAATCCAAGGACATTCTCGGCCACGTCTACGAGTATTTCCTTGGTCAGTTCGCCCTGGCCGAAGGCAAGAAGGGCGGCCAGTATTACACGCCCAAGAGCATCGTCACCCTGATTGTGGAAATGCTGCAGCCGTTCAAAGGCCGCGTCTATGACCCGGCTATGGGCTCCGGTGGGTTCTTTGTGCAAAGTGAGGAGTTCATCAAACAACACGGTGGCAAGGCAACCAATGGCAAGAGTGGGCAGATCAGCGTCTACGGCCAGGAGAGCAACCCCACCACATGGAGACTGGCCGCGATGAACATGGCCATTCGTGGCATTGACTTCAACTTCGGTGCAGGCCCGGCAGATACCTTGCTCAATGACTTGCATCCGGATCTACGTGCTAACTTTGTGATGGCTAATCCTCCCTTCAACATGAAGGAATGGTGGAATGAAAGGCTGGTGGCCGATCCACGCTGGATCGCTGGCACGCCGCCGCAGGGCAACGCCAACTTCGCCTGGTTGCAGCACATGCTCTACCACCTGGTGCCCAGCGGTAGCATGGCGTTGCTGCTTGCCAACGGCTCAATGAGTTCCAACACCAACAACGAAGGCGAAATCCGTAAGCGGTTGGTCGAGGACGACTACGTCGAGTGCATGGTCGCGTTGCCCGGCCAGTTGTTCACCAACACTCAGATTCCGGCTTGCATCTGGTTCCTGACTAAGGACAAGCAGAACGGCTTTGCTCTAGACAAGAAAAAACGAGGTCGGTGCGGAGAGTTCCTATTTATTGATGCTCGACAACTTGGCTACATGAAAGACCGCGTATTACGTGACTTCGCCACGGACGATATCAAAAAAATCGCTGACACCTTCCATACCTGGCAGCATGGCGAGGGCTATGCAGATGTACCTGGCTTCTGCTACTCAGCCAAGCTGGGCGATGTGCGCAAGCGCGAATATGTGCTGACGCCAGGACGTTACGTGGGAACAGAAGAGCAAGAAGATGATGGCGAGCCGTTTGCGGAAAAAATGCAGCGACTGACGGCGCAATTGGCGTCGCAATTTATGGAGAGTGCCAGGTTAGAGGAAGAGATTAAGAAAAGTTTGGCAAGGCTAGGCTATGACAAATAATTCACTTGATCAAATGACGCTGCATGCTATTGGCGGTGGTTGGGGAGATGGTTTACCGGGGCCCACTAAACAAAGAGTTTCAGTGATACGCGGTACAGATATTCCTCGTTTACGTCTTGGAGATTTTTCTACGGTTCCTGTCCGTTTTGAATCAGAAAAAAAAGTCAAGAACAGACTTCTTCAAAACGGCGATATCGTTATTGAAATATCAGGAGGAAGTGCTGCAAGTGGTCAACACACAGGTAGAGCACTTCTGATCACCGAAGAAATGCTAGAAAATCTTGGCGGAAAAGTCATTCCTGCGAGCTTCTGTCGACTACTGAGGTTGGATCAGAGGAAGGTGGACCCTGCATTCGTTGTCTATCAAATTGATGAACTTCATCTATCCGGAGAGATTGCTGAATTTGAAAATCAATCAACAGGCATTTCAAATTTTCAATTTAATCGCTTTCTCCAAGACATAGAGCCTAGGATAAAAAACCCGTCTATTCAGAGATTGATTTCTATTTCTCTTCAAAATTTAGATAAAAAAATCGTACTCAACCTCCGCATAAACCAAACCCTAGAAACAATGGCGCAAGCTATCTTCAAATCTTGGTTTGTCGATTACGATCCTGTCAAGGCCAAGATAGCCGCCATCGAACAAGGCGAAGACTCGCTACGCGTCACCATGCGCGCCATCAGCGGCAAGACCGACGTCGAACTCGACCAGATGCCTCGTGAGCACTACGACCAGCTCGCTGCCATCGTGGCGCTGTTTCCCAATGCAATGGAAGACTCAAAACTTGGGGAGATTCCTACTGGCTGGGAGGTAAAACCAATAAGTGATTTGGTGGAGACTGTAGGTGGCTCAACACCAAACACCAAGAACGAGTCTTACTGGAATCCAGCAGAATACTTTTGGACCTCGCCTAAAGATTTATCGAATGCAACTTCGCCCGTTCTTCTTAAAACAGAGCGAAAAATTAGCGCCCTGGGCTTGTCGACGATAAGTTCAGGATTGCTTCCTGTAGGAACGCTCTTGATGTCTTCACGAGCGCCCATCGGCTACCTGGCGATCACGCAAGTACCATTGGCGATAAATCAAGGCTACATTGCAATGCCCCCAGGAGGGAAATTGTCGCCTCTTTACTTGCTTATGTGGTGCCAGCAAAACATGGACGTAATAAAAGGTCAAGCTAATGGCTCGACGTTTATGGAGATAAGTAAGAAGGCCTTTCGACCCATTTTGGCACTCTTTCCCAAGAAAGCGCTAGTAGATGGGTTTATCAGTTTCGCAGACCCGATATTCAGAACAATAGTCTCAAATTCTCAGGAGATCATTTATCTCTCGAAAGTGAGAGATACACTACTACCTGAACTTTTGGCAGGAGATCTTAGCGTAGATGAACTGCTGGAAGAGGATGCCCAATGAGCCAACAAGAAAGTGCCCTCCCTGAAGAGCAGAGCGCTGCTTATTTTGAGCAGATTCCGGTTTGGAATGAGGGTGAGAAATGCTTTGAGGTTATGGCCGACGAATGCAGCGGTCGCATCCCAGTAACGCGATTAGAGTCTTGGCGAGATTACACAGAGCTACTGGAAAGCTCGTTTTTCAATCGTCCTGCGATACAACTGATTTTTCGTGGACAACGCCGCTCCGACTGGAGTCTGATGCCTACATTAGGTCGCCTATCTGCCAATGGGATAGTTACTAAAAATTTAGCGGAAGCCCAACTTGAGCGCTTTAAGAGAGCGATTCGTGGGCGACTAAGTGACAATAGTCTTGTAGACGAAAATGACGAACTTTGGTCCATTGGTCAACATCACGGGCTGATGACGCCTTTGTTGGACTGGACATATTCTCCTTACGTTGCTTTGTTTTTCGCTTTCGCAAAAGCTGACAATAAGGATGAAGAGGAGAACCCTTACCGTGTAGTCTATGTGCTTAACAAAAGTTTTATTCTAGAGAACGAGGGCGAAACAGGAATCCGACTTTGGGAGCCCCGGAAGGATAGCTACGGGAGGCTGGTCAATCAGGCTGGACTGTTCACCTTCTCCCCCGATGATGCCACGATAGAAAACAAGCTGGCGAACGTCTTGGCTGACGATAAAGCCTTCGAGGATGAGGAATTACGTTCGGCTTCGGAAGAAGATCAGCCTGATTTATTGGCCCGGTACATCTGCAAAATTTATATCCGCAATGATGATCGTGATACTTGCTTGCGCCATCTTAGGCGAATGAACGTGCATCATGCCAGTCTCTTTCCTGATCTGATCGGCGCATCTGATTATTGCAACATCACAACCGCCGAAGCGGAGGAGGAAGCCAGCCTTGCACGAGCGGCAGAGCGTGAGCGCTTGACCGCTACTCAAGTTGTTCAAGTGCCTTCTGTTCCAGCTGTTGATGTTGTGGAGGCTCCCATCATTGATTCGGAGCAGACTTCTTTCGACATTGATGCCATCTTGCGTACTCACCCTGACGCGCAGCAAGTGGAACCAGGACGTATCGCCTTGATTGCGAGCGAACTATCCCGCGATATTTCCAAACATCAGGTTGTGGATTGGGACAAGCGTGAAGACGCTCAGGCGCGAATGCGTAACGTTATCCGAGTCACGTTGCGAAAGAACGGCTATCCATCGCAACTACGTGATGAAGTGGTCGAGAAAATCATGGATGCGGTGAAGCAGCAGGCAGCGGAGGGGAAATGATTACTGAACAACAACTCGAAGACCTCTGCATTGAATGGTTCGGGAGCCTCGGTTGGACGTACATACAGGGTCCAGACATTGCGCCCGATGGAGACCAACCTGCCCGTTCCGACTATCGTCAGGCCATATTGCGCGAACGCTTATTGGTCGCGCTCACCCGCATCAATCCGCACATCCCCGCCGCGGCACTGGAGCAGGCGGCACACGAACTGCTGACGGTCAGCGAACCACAGCTGGTCGCCCGCAATCATCGTGCGCATCGCCTGCTGCTGTCTGGTATCCCCGTCGAGTTTTCAGTAGGAGAGGAAAAGCGTCGCGATCTGGTCAACCTGATCGACTTTGCCGAACCCCGCAACAACGACTTCCTGCTGGTCAGCCAGTTCACTGTGATCGGCACCAAGCAACCACGCCGTCCGGACCTAGTGGCCTTCGTCAACGGCCTGCCGCTGGCAGTGATCGAGCTGAAGAACCCGGCCAATGAGCAGACCGACATCTGGGATGCCTTTAACCAGATCCAGACCTACAAGGAAGAAATCAGCGACCTGTTCAACACCAACGTGGCGGTAATGGTCAGCGATGGCTTCACAGCGCGGTTGGGTTCGCTCACGGCGAATCAGGAGCGCATGCAGCCCTGGCGGGCGATTGCTAATGAGGACGACCGACCGTTGCTGGAGTTTGAGCTGGAAACGCTGGTGCGCGGCTTCTTCGAACCTGCGCTGTTTCTCGACTATGTGCGTCACTTCGTGCTGTTCGAGCAGGATGCCGATCAGATCGTCAAGAAGATCGCGGGCTACCACCAGTTCCATGCGGCACGCGAAGCGGTGCAGGCCACGGTGATCGCTGCCCGCAGCCCGACCAAGGGCATGCTGGAGGTGCAAGAGCCGCGTGCCACCTATGGCAAGGAAGTCCAGCCTGGCAGCCGCAAAGCCGGTGTGGTATGGCATACGCAAGGTTCGGGCAAGAGCATCACCATGGCCTGCTACGCGGGCAAACTGTTGCAGCAGCCGGAGATGAAGAACCCCACGCTGGTGGTGGTGACCGATCGCAACGACCTGGATGGGCAATTGTTCGGCACCTTCTGCGCTGCCGAAGACCTGCTCCGGCAAACGCCGGTGCAGGCCGGCAGCCGTGAGGAACTGCGCGAGATGCTGGCCTCGCGCGAGGCGGGCGGCATCATCTTCACCACGGTGCAGAAGTTCGCGCTGCTGGAAGATGAGGAGCAGCACCCGCTGCTGTCGGATCGCAGCAATATCGTGGTGATTTCCGACGAGGCGCACCGCAGTCAGTACGGCATGAAGGGGTGGCTGGACACCAAGACCGGCAAGTACGTATTCGGCTATGCCAAGCACATGCGCGACGCATTGGCCAATGCTACCTTCATCGGCTTCACCGGCACGCCCATCGCCCTGGAAGACAAAGACACGCGGGCGGTGTTCGGCGACTACGTCAGCATCTACGATATCCAGGATGCCGTGGACGATGGCGCCACGGTGCCGATTTTCTTTGAGTCACGCCTGGCCAAGCTGGATGTGAACCAGGCCGATATCGATGCACTCAATGCCCAGGTGGATGAGGTCATCGAGGACGAAGAAGACCTCACCGCCCGCGAGAAGACCAAGAGTGACTGGGCCGCATTGATCAAGCTGGTGGGTGCCAAGCCGCGTCTGGAACAGGTGGCTGCTGATCTAGTGCAGCATTTCGAGACGCGCACCGACACGCTGGAAGGCAAGGCGATGATCGTTTGCATGAGCCGCGACATTTGCGCTGAGCTGTACAACGCCATTGTTGCCTTGCGCCCGGACTGGCATGACGCCGATCCGGAGCAGGGCGTGATCAAAGTGGTGATGACCGGCTCGGCGGCGGACAAACCCTTGTTGCAACCGCACCTGTACAGCCAGCAGGTCAAGAAACGCCTCGAAAAGCGCTTCAAGGACCCGGCGGACCCGCTGAAGCTGGTGGTCGTGCGCGATATGTGGCTGACCGGCTTCGACGTGCCGTGCTGCCACACTATGTACGTAGACAAGCCCATGAAGGGCCACAACCTGATGCAGGCCATCGCCCGCGTCAACCGGGTGTTCCGCAACAAGCCTGGCGGTTTGGTGGTGGATTACATCGGCATTGCCAACGAGCTGAAAGCAGCGCTCAAGACCTATACCGAATCCAAGGGCCGGGGCGACCCGGCCTACAACGCGGCCGAGGCCCTGGCCGTGCTGCTGGAGAAGCTGGACATCGTGCGCGGGCTGATGCACGGCTTCGATTACAGCGGGTTCGAGACCGATGCACTGCAACTGCTGGTGCCAGTGGCCAACCATCTCCTGGGGCTGAAGGATGGCAAGCAGCGTTTCCTCGATGTCATGCTGGCCGTGAGCAAGGCGTTTTCCCTGTGCAGCACGCTCGATGAAGCTGCGGCGCTACGCACGGAGATCGCCTTCTTTGCCGCCGTCAAAGCCGCCATTGTCAAGTTCACCACAGTGGATCGCAAGCGCACTGACGCGGACAAGAACAGCGCGCTCAAGCAGATCTTGGACAACGCCATCGTGGCCGACGGGGTGGCGGATATCTTCACCCTGGCGGGCTTGGACAAGCCCAACATCGGCCTGCTGTCAGATGAATTCCTGGAAGACGTGCGGCAGATGAAGAGCCGCAACCTGGCGGTGGAGCTCCTGGAAAAGCTGCTGCGCGACGAGATCAAGGCGCGAGCACGCAATAACGTGGTGCAGGAGAAGAAGTACGGCGACCGCCTGCTGGAAACTTTGCGTAAGTACCACAACCGGGCGGTGGAGACGGCGCAGGTCATCGAGGAACTGATCCAGATGGCCAAGGACTTTCAGGCGGCGCTGGAACGCGAAGTGGCGCTGGGGCTAAACCCAGACGAGGTCGCTTTCTATGACGCCCTGGCCAATAACGAAAGCGCGGTGCGGGAGCTTGGCGACGATATCCTCAAGAAGATCGCCGTTGAGATCACCGAGAAGTTGCGAAACAGCACGACTGTGGATTGGCAGGTGCGCGAAAGCGTGCGTGCCAAGTTGCGGATTTTGGTGCGACGGACGCTGCAACGTTGGAAGTACCCCCCCGATAAACAGCCTGAGGCGGTTGAGCTGGTGCTTGAGCAGGCGGCTTTGTTGTCTAATGCCTGGTCGAAATGATCGGCATGGGTGTCACTATGAGACAGATGGCAGACGGCATGATGCCGCAGAGTCAACACATTGTTGCCTTTCTGTTTAACACGCTGCGCACACAAAGCAGCCGTTGTATCGACACGTTGGCGCCACCGGTATGGCGCAATGAATCCACAATACCCGCTCAATGTCGGCAGCATTCAGGGATGGACGCGGCTATGGATGCTGATGTCTCCACGGCAGTTCACACATTCTTTGTGCTGCTGCGCCAGAGCACAAAGAATGTGGCCGCTGCGCTGGATTTCTGTAGAAATCAGGGGCTGCGGCGTGGGGACAATCGAATGACAGATGCGTCCGTCCTCTCTGATTGGCATCGAGCTGCGGCCACGTGCTGCGCATGGTGCCGCCAGTCAGAACATGTCCAACAGCGTGTTGGACAATTTGCATTCATGGCTATTATGTATGCAGACACAAAATATCCATTGATGGGGGCCTATTCATGCGTTCTGCAGCCCAGATAGAAGTCTTGCTGCCAGAGTTGGAGCTGTGCGTTGCTGATGACCTGGAAGACCAGGATCTCGACTTCAAGCAATGGGATACGCAAAGCCGAGACAAGGCCGTGAAGATCTTGGTGCAGATGGCCGTGTGCATGGCTAATGGTGGCGGCGGCACAGTTGTGTTCGGTGTGGCTGATCGGGTGAAGGGGCGCAGTCGAGCGATCCTGGGTGTTCCACCGGAAATTGACACCAATATGCTCAAGGCGGCGGTCTACGATCAGACTGATCCGAAAATCACGCCTGTGTTTGAAGAGCTGTCGGTGCTCGAGGGCACAGGTCGTCTGTTATTGATGCAGATTCATCCGGGCATGCCGCCCTATACCGATAGCGCCGGTAAAGGCACCATCCGAATCGGTAAGGATTGCCAGCCTCTGACCGGCACACTGCGCCGCAAGATTGGCGTGGAAACGGGCGAGACGGACTATACCGGCCAGCTTGTTGCTGAAGCCAATCCTCGGTTTCTGTCGGCGACCGCGCTGGAGGCCTTGCGGAATCAGGCGCGTCGGGAACGCGCACCCGATGAACTTCTAAGGCTCGGTGATATAGAGCTTTTGCGTACCCTGGGTCTGATCAAGAACGGCAGCTTGACCCGGGCAGCGCTGCTCTTGGCGGGAACGGAGGAGGTGATTCGCGAACATGTGCCCGGCCACGGATGGACCTTTTTGCACATGGCCTCCGACACTGATTACGCCAATCGCGAAGACCGTGTCAGTGCGTTGCCCCTGGCGGTGCAGCGGCTGGAAGAGCTACTGTTGCCGTTCAACCCGATCACGACTTACAAGCAGGGCCTGTTCCACTACGAATATCGCACCTGGCCGGAAATCGCCTTACGCGAGGCGCTGATGAACGCATTTTGTCACGCTGATCTGCGGATTGCGGGGCCGGTGATGGTAAAGCTGTACCGTGACCGGCTGGAGATCAGCAACAACGGCGGGTTTATCGCAGGTATTACGCCTGAGAATATCCTGCACCATCAGCCTGCGGCCCGGAACCCCCTATTGGTAGAAGCGCTCACCCGTTTGCGTTTGGTCAACCGCAGCAATCTCGGCATCAACCGAATGTTTTCATCGTTGCTAGTGGAAGGCAAGGAGCCACCGGTGATTCGTGAGATCGGTGATTCTGTACTGGTCAGTTTTGCCAAGCGGGAGTTCGATGCTGCCATGCGCCTTTTTGTCGCCGAAGAAGCGGAGAAAGGCCATATTCTGGGCGTGGATGAACTGCTGTTATTGGGCCACTTGCGCCAGCATCCCGAGGTAGATACCGCAGCGGCTGCAGTTTTGTGCCAGCGTAGTGAAGCCGAAATCCGGGAACGTTTGTCCGGGATGGAGTCCAATGGCTATGTCGAGCATGGGGGCACGGGCAGGGGGACTTACTGGTGTCTGTCACCGGCGCTGTATCGCCGATTGACGGGCGATGGGCAGAGCGAAAAACGTCGTCGTATCGATTGGGACGCGGCCAAGGTTCGTGTGCTCAGCATCCTGATGGAGCGTGTCAAGCGGGGCGAGCCCGGTTTGAGCAACCAGGAAATCCGGCAGATCACGCACTTCGACCGCAACCAGGTGTATCGCTTGATGGCGGAGCTTCGCCAGGAAAACCCAGGCGTGCAGCCGCCGGGGCGGGGCCAAGGAGCCCGATATGTATTCAAGCAATGATGGTTTCTATGCGTTCGAGCATTCAAATGAGCATTGATTTCGATGAATGCTTGTTTCAATGCTCATATATCATTGGTGAGCTTAGGCAAACATGAGGAAGCGATGTATCTCGAGAAACTCACACTGGAGAATTTTCGCTCTTTTGAGCATGCGGAAATTCCGCTTTGTAGAGACTTGACGATTCTGGTTGGGGAGAACAATGGCGGCAAGAGCAATGCGATAGATGCCATCCGCTTGTTGACCATGCCTCTCGGCGGTCGGCGTGAGTTGTACTGTGAGCCTACGGATATTCGGTTTGGCGGCGCAGATCGTAAGTTCGAAATTATAGGAAACTTTACTGATCTTAGCCCTGGGCAACAGGGGCGTCTGATCACTGCAGCATCAGATCAGACAATCTCCGGGTGTGTCTTTGGCTTGAAGTACGACGAGAGCACTGGACGTTTTCCAGTTCGTCCGGTGCTGTGGAGCGGGCAGCACCAAGGCGTGCCGGAGGCTGGTAGCCATGACATGATTCGGCATGTGTACTTGCCCCCTCTCCGTGATGCGAAACGGGTGCTTGCATCTGGAAGTCCAACGCGTATTTACGCGCTTCTGAACCACTTTCTTGATGGCGGAGACCAGGAGGCGCTTGCAAAAGCGCTACGTCGGAGTTCCGATGCAGATATCCTCGAGAAAGTCAGTGGGGCGGTAGAGGTGGGATTGAGCTCGCTTACGGCGGGCGTGCGCAGGCAGGCCGCTGCACTGGGTTTTGCCAACAATGAGAAGCTAATCGATATCGCGCGAGATCTGCGATTCAAGCTCGCAGATCATGGTGTCGAGCCGGAGGATCTCCGTTATTCGGGCAATGGGTATGCAAACCTGCTTTACATGGCAACGATCGCAGTTGAACTGGAAAAGGTCAATGACGCAGATCTGACCATATTCCTGGTTGAGGAGCCAGAAGCCCACCTACACCCACAGCTCCAGGCCGCAGTGTTGAGCTTCTTAGAGGAGCAGGCCGAGAAGTCTCGGCAAGCAAACTTGCGCCAGGATGGTCCTGCTGGCGAGTTGCAGGTCATAGTTGCAACTCACTCCCCGAACTTGTCGGCGTGGGTGGAAAGCACACAGCTCGTTTTCTTCCGTGCTGTCCAAGCAAATCCCCCGCGGCATGCTGAAATGGTGCCCTCCGATGATGTTGTTGCCACGTCTGCCGTCGATGGTACGGCACCTAGCCTCTCGTCGCGGCGGGTAACGCGATGCATTCCATTGGCTGAGCTACCTCTCGACGATGTCGAGCGTCGCAAGGTGGATCGCTACCTTGATGTGACCAAATCGGCCCTTCTGTTCGGTGGCCGTGTGCTTCTTGTGGAAGGGATCGCGGAAGCTTTGCTGTTACCTGTCCTCGCTAAGAAATTTGTTCTCAAGGATGATATGGAAAAACTGAGACGTTTCCGATCGGCTGTGTTCGTCCCGATTGATGGCGTGGATTTCGAGCCGTACGTCAAGTTACTCCTAACCTCTGTTCAGGGCGTGTGTATCGCGGACAGACTGGTCGTGCTGACTGATGGAGATGGCTTCGGCCTAGCGGCCGGTGCTGTTTCGCCAGGCGCGCTACGGAAGAACAGCCTGAATGCAGTCGTCGCCCGCCTGGGTGCTTCTGACATCTTCGAGGTTGTGATAAACGATTATTCGCTGGAGACTGAGCTGGTCAGGAACGGGAATGGGGCGTTGATGAAGGACTCCTACCTGAAGTTACATCCCCGTTCTGGAGATAAATGGGATGACGCGGTGGCTCTTACCGGAGATGCCCAGGCTGCAGCGATTCAGAAATTGTTCGAAACAACGCGCAAGGGTGATTTCGCTCAGTTGTTGGCAGAGGATGTTGGTAGGGAGCAGGGATTCTCCGTACCCGACTATCTTCAACGCGCAATCAACTCCTTGGTTGCATGAGTATTGAGGTTTTTCGGCCAACGGAGCAGCAGGCGCGAGTCATCGCGTATGAAGGCTCCGCATTCATCTCCGCCTGCCCGGGCGCAGGGAAGACACGCGTGCTCGTTGAGCGAGCTCGTCGCCTTCTCGCTGATCGGGTAAAGGGAAGAGGGGTCGCGTTCCTATCGTTTACGACGGCAGCGATATCCGAGCTGGAGACACGCTTGCGGCGGGAAGGGCTAATTGAAACACCATCGTTTCCCCACTTCATTGGTACGTTCGACGCGTTCCTGTGGCAATACCTGATCGCCCCATTCGGCGGCGCCCCAGGATGCTCCGTACGGCCTCGCCTGATCCCAGATAAGGAAAGCTGGCTCGTGCAACCTTTTGCGGGTGCACAGGCGCTACCGCTAAGCTGCTTTGATCGCTCGACGGGTGACTCTATCGAACCCTTGATCGCTCGACGAGGGTTCCAGGGACGGATCGGAGCCTATGAAACGACAGCTCGGGCGGTCCGTGCGCGCTTCCTCGAACGAGGGGAACTGGATTTTGATGATGCTCGTGAGATATCTCTTGTTCGACTACGGGATGAGACATCAGCGGCGGTCTTGTCCAGGGCGTTGGCTGCTCGCTTTCGAGAGTTGATCGTCGATGAGGCGCAGGACTGTAATCCGCTGGATTTGGAGATTATCGCGTGGTTCCGCGATGCCGGTATACCGGTCAAGGTGATCTGTGATCCAAATCAGGCGATCTACGGATTTCGGGGAAGTGTGACTGGCGAGTTGGACGACTTCGCGCAAGGGTTTCAGGAGATTGCGCGTCTTGCTTTGACCGGGAATTTTCGATCCAGCGCGCATATTTCGAGAGCAGTCGCGGCATTTCGTGCCCGAGGGGTGAGCGGTGGCATTGATGATGCTATTGGTGAGTACAAGAACGAAGCGATTGCAGTTCAGGTTCTCTCGTATTCTGGGCGGAGTGTTCCCAATACAGTTGGGGCTAGGTTTCGAGAACTGACGGTGTCCATGGGGTTTGATGCGTGCCATTGCCCGGTGTTGGCTGCCACGAGACGAACGGGAGCGAACGCGTTAGGACATCCAGTCGATAGTGGCGTGAAGGATCTCAGCTACCGGCTGGCGATGGCCATCAGCAATTACCACTTCTCATTCGAACTTGGCGGCAGGAAGGAGGCGCTTGAGGATCTTCACAAGATTCTGCTGGAATTGGAGGGCCACGCAGTCGGAAAAACCTATCACCAACATATAGCTGAGTCGGGGTTGACGCCTGATGTCTGGCGCCCCCAGGTGTTGCAAGTCGCCGAAGCCTTGCGGTTTGATCCAGTGCGCTTCGCTACGGTAGATGCCTGGCTTGCGTGTGCGCGTCAATTGCTCGCGTCGTGTTTGCCCGCCGATAGTGAGCAAACTATCAATCAGCGTTTGCGTCGGAATGTGTATATTGCCAATGTATTGATCAACGCTCCCCTGACTGGGCATTCCGCCCACACGATTCACAGCGTGAAAGGAATGGAGTTTCCTGCGGTTTGTGTTGTGCTATCGCCGGCTACGGCGAAGGGCATCATGGATTCACTCGTTGGCCAGACGGGGGCGGCTGATAATGAAGAGGCTCGCAAAATTTATGTTGGTGTCTCGCGTGCACAAAGGTTACTGGTGATTGCGACCCCTAAATCTCAGGCTATGCGTCTGGTGAGCTTGCTGCAATCGACGGGCGCTGAAGTTTCCATCGAGAACCTGTAACGGACCAATGACGCCTTGGACAAATGATTGCGTGAGCATCAGAGGCGGAGTCCCGTCTAGATCTCGTTATTCAGAACCTGCCGTCAAGCACGCCGAGGCGCTATCTAAAAAGAAGCTATCGCAGAAATGAGTACAAAAACGAGTATAAATCATTATATCATTTATTAAAATTATTATTTATCAATGAGATACTTCATTATTTTCCATTTAACGTCTGACGATTTTTGCTGGATCTCGGTGGCGCTCAGTAGCGCTTGGTGGACAGATTGGCCCGTTGTAAATCAATGGGTTGCATAAACAATACGGTCTACTGAGCGTTCCTATTGTTCATCGAGGTCTGAAAAATTCGGGGGTAGCGTTGGGGGTACTCGTGTTCAACCGTGGGGGTACATCTCCCCGCAGTGGAGTCCAACGATGCCCGAAAACCTACTCACCGACCTCAAGGTCAAGTCGGCCAAATCGACTGATCGAGATTGGAAACTATCAGACGGCGGGGGCCTGTTCCTGCTGGTTAAGCCCACCGGCGGCAAGCTCTGGCGGTGGAAGTACCGCCTGCAAGGCAAGGAGAACCTCTTTGCCATTGGCGGCTTTCCTCAAGTAAGCCTTGCAGAGGCGCGTGCGGCCCGAGACACGGCGCGCGCCTTGGTCAAGCAAGGCATCCATCCTGCCCATGAGCGGCAGCAGGTCAAGCAGCGCAATTTGGAAGTACTGGAGGAACGCAAGCGCGCAAAGGAAAGCTCGTTCGCCAAGGTGGCTCAGGCGTACTTGGCCGAGATCAAGCCAGTCTTTGCGCTCAGTTCCTATCGCACGAAAGAATCCCGCATCAGGAAGTACCTGTCGCCGAAGTTCGATGGGATGCCGATGAGCGACATAGGCGTGAAGCAAATCCGCCCGCTGCTGGAGGAGTGCAAGGTCAACGGCGCGTGGGCGGCCATCCATGTCAAAGGCGATCTTTCGGCCATCTTCGAGTTCGCGGTGGTGCGTGGTCTGGTCGAGGCAAATCCAATTCCCAGCCTGCGCGGGCTGTTGCGCGTGCCGTTCAGCGAGAGCAAGGCGGCGATGACGCGAGAGCAAATCCAGAAGTTCTATCAGGAGTTGCGCGGCTACCGGGGCTATCCGGAGACTTCGTTGTGCCTGCGGTTGATTGCGCTGACCGCCTGCCGTCCAGGGGAAGCGGCGGATGCCGAGTGGGACGAGTTCGACTTTGAGGATGCACTGTGGCGTCGGTCTGCTGCGAAGATGAAAGCGCGACGTGACCATGTCAGCCCGTTGTCTGCACAGGCCATTGCCGTACTGAAGGATTTGCAGTGCATCACGGGCGGTGGCCGCTATCTGTTCCCACACCGGAGCGGCAAGGGCTTTACTACGCCCAACCGGCTGACCTACGCCATGCGGGACATGAACCTGGGCCGGGGCACAACGCCGCATTGCTGGCGGACGACCTTTTCGACCTGGGCCAACGAGAACGGATACCGGCCTGATGCGATTGAGCGGCAGCTTGCCCACGTGGAAAGCAACAAGGTGCGGGCGACCTACAACAAGGCGTTGCTGCTGGATCAGAGAAGGATGCTGTTGCAGGACTGGGCGGACTACCTGAGTGCTGCGGAGGGCAGCGGCACGGCATAGGGAAGAGTTGGCTGGGTGTTGCAGAACCAATGGACAGGGCGGCCTTTTCCTTTTCTGGATAGGGCCGTTGTCCCTTGAGTGCCATTCCCTTGCCGTTTGCCTTTGCCCCAGGTTGGACCGGCAATGGGGTAAACAATGTGCGTATTCCGATGATCGTGACCACCGATTCCGGTGATCGTGACCACCCAGTGCCGGACAGGCGATTTTCTCTGATTCCGGGATCGTGACCAGCCATTCCGGCATCGTGACCACCGATTCCGGCGATCGTGACCGGTGCGTTTCAGTGGGGTTGAACAACAACGCGTTGTCATCAACCTTGCGGTAGCGTGATGGGCTTTTTGGAGCCCGCATGCCGCCGCCTCTTCTGAGAACGCACATGATCAGATCGATCTTGCAAAACGTCTTGTCGCAGGGCCAATCCCAGCGGCGCTGTGCCCAGGCGCTGGGCATCTCCAAGGGTGTCGTGGCCAAGTACGTCGCAGCGGCCCAGGCGGCAGGCCTGGACTGGCCCGCCATCGAGCCGCTGGCCGAGCATGAGTTGGAAGCGCGCCTCGTCCCCGGCAGGGGCGCTGCGCAGACCGCGTTACCGCAGTTCGCCACCATGCACCGTGAACTCTCGCGCAAGGGCGTCACGCTCATGCTGCTGTGGCAGGAATACCAGGCCGAGCACCTAGGCCGGCGCACCCTGCAATACAGTCAATTCTGTGAACGCTACCGTCAGTACACCAAGACCCTGAAGCGCTCGATGCGCCAGGTGCACCGGGCCGGCGAGAAGCTGTTTGTGGACTACGCCGGCCCCACGCTGGCACTGGCCGATGGCAGCCGTGC
>NZ_JBELOI010000018.1:0-23080 GCF_040276065.1 Castellaniella sp. GW247-6E4
CCATCTGCTCTGTCTCCAGAAAACAGGTGGGGAATTTTTAATGACCTTCAGGGGGGATTATTGGACGACCGATAACAGCTGTCGTGATCATCGGCCGGGGCGTCGGCATCGTGGCCCATGCGGGCACCCTCGCATGAATGGGGAAAGCACCCATCATGGTCGATCCGACTGCGCCACGGGCGACGTGGTGAATGAAATTGTCTCTGTGGGAAATACGCCTAGCTGAGTATCAGCAGACGCGCCTGCGCGTATCAATCCCCAAACACCTCGTCCAGCGTTTCGGCATCGAGGATGTTCAGCGCCCAGGTCTCGAGTTGCGCAGCGCTCGCCGAGCGGATGCGTGCGGTTGTCGTGTCGGGGATTGTTCCGAACCGGCGGGCCAATTGTCGCAGCAGCAGATCCGCCTGGCCTTCGACGCGTCCCTCGATGCGTCCCTCGGCGCGCCCCCTCCTCAAACCAACCCGCTCAGGTGTCGTGATATATGTCATTGCATGCTCCTGTTCCAGGGCCTCCAATGCCCGCATATAGTCCGGTTCCAGCGCCTCGGGCAGGGCGATCATCCAGTCGACCAGCCTGACCAGGGCGTCGATGTCGTCCCTGGCATATCCGTAGCCGGCCAGACGGCGCATCAGGTCCACCTTGGGGTCCAGCCTTGCCGCCTTGCGGCGAAACCGCAAGGCGGTCAACTGCGCCATCACGACCACGGCAAAGGGATTTGCCGGGGCCAAGGCCTCGAGTTCGTCCCAGCGATTCAGCCATTGTGCCATGTGCACCACGGGAAAGGTGAATCGCACCCCCTGGCCTAGGAACTCGTCGCGGTGGACCAGGTGCGAGGCACCGCCACGGCTGGCGGTGAGGATGCCCAGGCTGTAGATGGGCTGTGCCGGGCTGGATCCGTAACGGTCCTCGAGGCGGTAGCGGTATTGATACATGCGCCGCGCAAAGAGGCGCCTGGCCTTTGGGCCGGCGCCGCCGCCCTGAACCTCGACATGGATCAGCAGCCTTGCCAACCCGCCATCGCGGCGGCGCACGAGGACGAGCTTGTCGGTGTAGAGGCGACCGGGCGCTTTGCCTGAGCTGCCGTCCGGTTCCCCGGTTGGGTCAGTCGATTCCAGTGGAAACCGCCGCCCGCGCCCGGCGATGACCTGCAGTTCCTTATCCAGGAACTCCGGCGGGTGCGTCCAATCGATGATTGCATGCAGGTCTGGTGCGAGCAGGGCCAGGCACTGGGGCAGGAAAACCTCCAAGGCCTCTTTCCAGGGACTATCGTGGTCGTCGGCCGGGGCGTCGGCATCCTGGGCCATGGGGGCAACCTCGCATGAATGGGGGAGTGCCGATCATGGTGGAGGCCGCGATCCAGAAGGTGCTCAAGTGAACCGAATGATCACTGTGAGAAATACGGCTGGATCTCCAACTCAATCCCCGAACACCTCGTCCAGGGTCGTGGCATCGACGAAATTCAGCGCCCAGGTCTCGAGCTGCGCGGCGGTTGCCGAGCGGATGCGTGCGGTTGTCGTGTCGGGGATTGTTCCGAACCGGCGGGCCAATTGTCGCAGCAGCAACTCAGCCTGGCCTTCGACGCGTCCCTCGATGCGCCCTTCGACGCGTCCCTCGGCACGCCCGCGCCTCAAGCCAACCCGCTCAGGTGTCGTGATGTATGTCATTGCATGCTCCTGTTCCAGGGCCTCCAATGCCCGCATATAGTCCGGTTCCAGCGCCTCGGGCAGTGCGATCATCCAGTCGACCAGCCTGACCAGGGCATCGATGTCGCCCCTGGCATATCCGTAGCCGGCCAGGCGGCGCATCAGGTCGACCTTGGGGTCCAGTCGCGCGGCCTTGCGGCGGAACCGCAGGGCGGTCAACTGCGCCATCATGACCACGGCAAACGGATTCGATGGGGCGATGGCCTCAAGTTCATCCCAGCGCCTGAGCCATTGTGCCATGTGGACCACGGGAAAGGTGAACCGCACGCCTTGGCCGAGGAACTCGTCGCGATGAACCAGGTGCGAGGCACCGCCACGGCTGGCGGTGAGGATGCCCAGGCTGTAGATGGGCTGTGCCGGGCTGGATCCGTAACGGTCCTCGAGGCGGTAGCGGTATTGATACATGCGCCGCGCAAAGAGGCGCCTGGCCTTGGGGCCCGCACCGCCGCTCTGGACCTCGATTGTCCAAAAACTGCGGCGGCCGCGACCAGTCGATGGCGGCGTGCAGGTCCGGGACGAACAGGGCCAGGCACTGGGCCAGGAAGACCTCCAACGCGTCCTTCCACGGACTGTCGTGATCGTCGGCCGGGGCGTCGGCATCCTGGGCCATGGGGGCAGCCTCGAATAAATGGGGGAGTGCCCATCATGGCGGAGGCCGCGATCCAGAAGGTGCTCAAGTGAACCGAATGATCACTGTGAGAAATACGGTTGGATTTCCAACTCAATCGCTGAACACCTCGTCCAGCGTTTCGGCATCGACGAAATTCAACGCCCAGGTCTCGAGTTGCGCAGCGGTCGCCGAGCGGATGCGTGCGGTTGTCGCGTCGGGGATTGCACCGAACCGGCGGGCCAATTGTTGCAGCAGCAACTCAGCCTGGCCTTCGACGCGTCCCTCGGCGCGCCCCCTCCTCAAACCAACCCGCTCAGGTGTCGTGATGTATGTCATTGCATGCTCCTGTTCCAGGGCTTCCAATGCCCGCATGTAGTCCGGTTCCAGCGCCTCGGGCAGTGCGATCATCCAGTCGACCAGCCTGACCAGGGCGTCGATGTCGTCCCTGGCATATCCGTAGCCGGCCAGACGGCGCATCAGATCCACCTTGGGGTCCAGCCGCGCGGCCTTGCGGCGGAACCGCAGAGCGGTCAGCTGGGCCATCACGATCACCGCAAACGGGTTCACTGGCGCCAGGGACTCAAGGGTATCCCAATGCTTCAGCCATTGTGCCATGTGCACCACGGGAAAGGTGAATCGCACACCCTGTCCGAGGAACTCGTTGCTGTGGATCAAGTGCGAGGGGCCGCCACGGCTGGCGGTGAGGATGCCCAGGCTGTAGATGGCGCGACTACCGGATTCGCCGTTGTGGACGGTGTGATTGAAGGATCCGCCGTAGCGGTCCTCAAGCCGGTACCGATACCGATACATGCAGGGCCAGACACTGGGGCAGGAAAACCTCCAACGCGTCTTTCCACGGACTATCGTGGTCGTCGGCCGGGGCGTCGGCATCCTGGGCCATGGGGGCAACCTCGCATGAATGGGGGAATGCCCATCATGGCGGAGGCCGCGATCCAGAAGGTGCTCAAGTGAATCGAATGATCACTGTGGGAAATACGATTGGATGACCGTTGAATGTGAGCAGATCGAATTGATGGGACCCGCACCGCCGGCAAGCCCGTTTTCGCGCGCTCACCCGCCTGCAGTATGGCAGCCCGGGCATCACTCCATGCTTCGGGGTGACCAACATCATGGGTTCGGATTGCCCATGCGGCTCTACGATCATCCCGTCGTCACGGTGCGGCGATCAGCGCTCTTGCAGCCGTCCCGTGACGTACTTGTGCAGCACGCTGGCGATCAGGGTTTGGTAAGGAACGCCCTCTTCGAGCGCCTTGATCTGGATGTCGTTCAGATCACCGGAAGACAGGCGGATGTTCACCCGCTTGTCTTTGAGGGCGGTGGCGCGGGCCGCCGCACGGATACGGGCCAGCTCGCTCTTGCTGGCGACCGAACGCAGTTCGCCCGCCTCATAGGCATTGAGCAGATCGGTTTCAAAAGCGTCAGTCTTGGGCATCATGGTCACCTTGATTCAGATAATCCCGTGTGGCTTTGCGGCTTGGGATGATCGTTTTGAGAAAGAAATAGGCGTCTTCTTCCACGTAGGGGACGAGATAGGCATAACCGTCGTGGCTGACAACCAGGATTTGCTGCCTGGGGTACTTGGTCGCGTTGGGGTGCGTCAGGATGTCCAGCAGCCCTCCGGACTCGATGGCAACCACAATGGTTTCAAACGTGAGGCCACGTTGCGCCTTGAGCAAGCAGCCTTTCTCTGGCTGGATTTCCAACTCAATCCCCAAACACCCCGTCCAGCGTTTCAGCATCGAGAATGTTCAGCGCCCAGGTTTCGAGCTGCGCGGCGGTCGCCGAGCGGATGCGTGCGGTTGCGGTATCGGGGATTGTTCCGAACCGGCGGGCCAATTGTCGCAGCAGCAACTCAGCCTGGCCTTCGACGCGTCCCTCGATGCGCCCCTCGACGCGCCCTTCGACACGTCCCTCGGCACGCCCCCGCCTCAATCCAACCCGCTCAGGTGTCGTGATGTATGTCATTGCATGCTCCTGTTCCAGGGCTTCCAATGCCCGCATGTAGTCCGGTTCCAGCGCCTCGGGCAGTGCGATCATCCAGTCGACCAGCCTGACCAGGGCGTCGATGTCGTCCCTGGCATATCCGTAGCCGGCCAGACGGCGCATCAGATCCACCTTGGGGTCCAGCCGCGCGGCCTTGCGGCGAAACTGCAGCGCGGTCAACTGCGCCATGACGAGCACGGCAAAGGGGTTCGCCGGCGCCAAGGCCTCAAGTTCCTCCCAGCGATTCAGCCATTGTGCCATGTGCACCACGGGAAAGGTGAACCGCACGCCTTGGCCGAGGAACTCGTCGCGATGAATCAGGTGTGAATCGCCGCCACGGCTGGCGGTGAGGATGCCGAGGCTGTAGATGGGCTGTGCCGGGCTGGAGCCGTAACGATCCTCAAGGCGGTAGCGGTACTGGAACATGCGCCGGGCAAAGAGAGCCCTGGCCTTGGAGCCGGCGCCGCCGCCCTGGACCTCGACATGGATCAGCAGCCTCGCCGACCCGCCATCGCGGCGTCGCACGAGGATGAGCTTGTCGGTATAGAGGCGGCCGGGGGCCTTGCCTGGGCCGTTGCCTGAGCAGTCGTCCGGTCCCCCGGATGAGTCAGTCGATCCCGGCAGGACCCGCCGCTCGCGTCCGACAATGGCCTGCAGTTCCTTATCCAAAAACTGCGGCGGCTGCGACCAGTCGACGATTGCATGCAGGTCCGATCCGATCCCTGTCCGGTGGCGGCCGCTGTGCCCACATGAGAGCATAAAACCATCAGAGGCCCTCGGAATCCCATGGCAAAACCCCGCGTGCTGGGTTAGCATGTTCACCTTTGAACACCTAACATCCTGAAACACCCCTGCGCATGCCGACCGCGACACGGCAGGGCGGTAGCGTGCCCAAGACGCCTCTATAACCCCTGAACAGCAAGCCTTTGTTTACCTGTAGGTAAAATTTAGTGTATCTTAAACACTTGGCAGACCTGTCCGACGGACCGACTTCCTGTTGGAGGGCATATGCCATTTGCGATGAGGACGGCCAATGCGACTTGGACGAGGAAATCGCCCAGTTGCTTGCCGATGCGACTGCTGCCCGTGCCATGCGCAGCCTCTTGGCATTGCTGGAAAGCTGCCTTGCCGAACCTGAGGGACCGCAGCTCTACATAGGAACATTGGTGTGCCATGAAGCAGTCGCTGGCGCTCAAATCTATGAATTCATCAAAGGACCATTGAGGTTGTACTGGTTCTACGGGGCGGATAGGCGCGTCATCATCATTCCTGGAATTTATCGCAAGAAGCAACAGACCACGCCTAGAAAGATCGAACGGATGCTACGGAAGGCAAAGCAAGACTACCTGGCGGCACATGGTCAAGGCACCCTTAACTACTGATATGGTGGATCCGGACGTCAATGAATACCGGGTCATATGGAGGCTGCTATGGCAGAATTTTCGCAATCCATGAAGGAAGCAAAACAACACAATGATTACTGGGAATTCAAGGCTCGGCATCGGTTTGCGCTGCAACTGCTGAGGGTTCTGAAATCCCAAGAGATCAGTCAGTCAGAATTCGCCCAGCGTGCAGGGGTTTCGGCGGGCTACGTGTCACGCGTCCTGAGCGGGGGCGAGAACTTGTCCATCAGGACGCTTGTGAAGCTCTGCCGTGCGCTCGACTTGACGCTGGACATCCAGACCAATCCGCAAGCGCCCGTATTCCAGCGAAAGCATGTGGAGGATCAGGATTGGAGCTTGCTGGAACAGGCCTTGCGTAGGAAGCATGGCTCCCCACAGATTAACCTGATGAGGCCCGAATCGGCGGTTAATGAGCATGCCTATGTCATTGATTTTGACGCACAGGAATCCGCTGTGGAAGTAGCGTAATCATGCGCCTGAGCAATGTTCAAACCAAGTCGATCGTATTTGCCGGACTGGATATTCAACCGATTGCAGGCGAGGGGATTGATGCCTCGAATTTTGATTGGGGCGATGTTTCGATAGGGATCCATACAAATCACCAGAAGCGCGATGGAAACACACATTTCCTGTACCTGCGTTTCATCGTTGAAAACGAAGAAGGCAAGACCGCACCCTATACCATGGACGTCCAAGCCATGGGCTTGTTTGAATTCATAGGAACGGATACCCCAGAGAAAGTCACGGATCTAGTCGTCGTCAACGGATTGTCCATTCTCTACGGTGCCATTCGGGAAATGACCACTGTCGTCACCTCACGGATGCCACACGGGGCCATTTGCCTGCCGGGCGCGAATTTCCTGGATCATCGGCCATCGATCGACCAATCGGCGGGCGCATCCAAGGCATCTGTGCCGTCGAAAAAAGCTGGGCAGCGCCGCGCTACTGCGAAGAAGAGCAAATAGCCCCTGCCTTTTCATTGCGCTCCTTCGTGCCGACTTTCCTAAATGCTTTCATCTATGCCGGCACCAACACGGCAGGGCGGTAGCGTGCCCAAGACCCCTCTATGACCCCTGAACAGCAAGCCCGTTTCCGCGTGCTCAAGACCCTGGAGGAGCATCCCGACTATAGCCAGCGAGAGCTGGCCGCTGCCATCGGCCTGAGCCTGGGGCGCACGAATTATGTGCTGCGCGCCCTGATGGAAAAGGGGTTGGTGAAGATGGGGAAGTTTTTGCGGTCGGATCAGAAGTTGGTGAAGACAGCGTACCTATTGACGCCTGAGGGTGTGAAGGAGCGGATGCGCCTGACCCAGGGCTATATCGAGCGCAAGCAGACTGAATACGAATTGCTTAAGGCGGAGCTAGAGGCCCTCCGTGCCGAAATACCAAATGCATCTCAGCAGCCACGTCGTTAAGTCCGAACACCTAACCAGAGCCTACTACTCAATAATATGAAGAACTTCGCCCTGATCGGCGCGGGCGGCTATATCGCACCGCGCCATATGAAAGCCATCAAGGACACCGGCAATCGCCTGGTGGCCGCCCTGGACCCGAACGATTCCGTAGGCATCATCGACAGCCATTTCCCGGATGCGGAGTTCTTCACCGAGTTCGAACGATTCGACCGGCATATCGACAAAATGCGCCGGTCGGAAAAATCGGACAACATCGACTATGTGTCGATCTGCTCGCCCAATTACCTGCACGATTCACACATGCGCTTTGCGCTGCGCTCGGATGCCGATGCGATCTGTGAAAAGCCCCTGGTGCTGAACCCCTGGAACATCGACGGCCTGCAGGACATCGAACGCGACACGGGTCGCAAGGTCAACACCATCCTGCAACTGCGCGTGCATCCGGCCATCGTCGCCCTGCGCGACAAGGTCCGCGCGCAGGCCAAGGACACCAAGCACGAGGTCGACCTGACCTATATCACCTCGCGTGGGCACTGGTACCTGCAGTCCTGGAAGGGAAATCTGAAAAAGTCCGGCGGTATTGCCACCAACATCGGTGTGCACTTTTTTGACATGCTGCACTATATCTTTGGCGACCTGCAGGACAATATCGTGCACCACAGCGAGGACACCAAGGCGGCCGGCTATCTGGAATATACCCATGCCCGTGTCCGCTGGTTTCTGTCGGTGGATTACCAGGACGTGCCGCAGGCGCAGCGCGAACAGGGCCAGCGCACCTATCGATCGATCACCGTGGACGGCGAGGAAATCGAATTTTCCGGCGGCTTTACCGACCTGCACACGCGCAGCTACGAGGAAATCCTGGCGGGCCGTGGGTTTGGCCTGGAGGAAAACCGCGTGGCCATCCAGACCGTGTCGACGATTCGCAATGCGCCCATCGCACCGCTGACGGGCGACTACCATCCCTTCCTGAAAAAATGAGCCATTATCAGCACGAGACCGCCATCGTCGACGCGGGCGCCCAGATCGGCGAGGGCAGCCGCATCTGGCATTTCGTCCACGTCTGCGGCGGGGCACGCATCGGTGCCGGCGTGTCCCTGGGCCAGAATGTCTTCGTCGGCAACAAGGTCGTGATCGGCGACCATTGCAAGATCCAGAACAACGTGTCCGTCTACGACAACGTGACCCTGGAGGAGGGCGTGTTCTGCGGTCCCAGCATGGTGTTCACCAACGTCTACAATCCGCGCTCGCTGATCGAGCGCAAGGACGAGTACCGCAACACCCTGGTGCAGAAAGGCGCGACGTTGGGCGCGAACTGCACCATCGTGTGCGGCGTGACTATTGGCGAGTACGCATTCATTGGCGCCGGGGCCGTCGTCAACAAGGACGTCAAGCCCTACGCACTGATGGTGGGGGTGCCGGCCCGGCAGATCGGGTGGATGAGCGAGCATGGCGAGCAGTTGGATTTACCGCTCTCGGGTGAGGGCGAAACTATTTGCACCCATACCGGCGCCACCTATCGTTTGACGAGTGGTCGCTGTGCGCGTTTTGTCTTCCCGGCGAAGTGATGACTCTGCAGAAACCCGCCTTGAGCGGGAAAGCAGGCTGTCTGCAAACGCGCAACGGGGTAAGAAAGTATGCGTAGCTTGCTGCCCGCCAGTGCGTATGCCCGCAACGTGCTCACGCTGATGACGGGCACGACGCTGGCACAGGCCTTACCGATTGCCATTAGCCCCATCCTGACACGGTTGTACAGCCCTGAAGATTTTGGTCGCTTTGCGTTGTATATGGCTGTCGCCATGATGGCCAGTGTGGTGGTTACGGGACGCTATGAATTGGCCATCCTCCTGCCGCGCCAGGACAGGGACGCACTGCACATTACAGCCTTGGCGATGGTGCTAAGTATTGCCATCAGTACTGTGCTGCTGATCATCATCCTGTTTTTTGCCGACTCTATTGCTACTTTACTAGGCGATGCAGCGCTAGCTCCGTGGTTATACTGGGTGCCTGCATCCACACTGTTGCTGGGACTTTATCAAAGCTTGAATTACTTGAGCAATCGCAAGGCGCAGTACAAGCGCTTGGCTATCAGCCGTACGGTGCAAAGCAGCAGCATTGCCCTGGCGCAACTGAGCAGCGGTTATGCGGGCAGCGGTGCTGTGGGTCTGATGGGTGGTCAGCTCACCGGGCAGGTGCTGGCTACAGCAGTGCTGGCCCGCTTGATTTGGCGAGAGGAGCATCGGCTGATCCGTGTCTTGCGTCCCTCGCGTAGCCTGGCGTTAGCTCGGAAATACATCAACTTTCCTAAGTATTTGATAGTGGCGCATGGCTTCAACACGGCTTCTGGCCAGATGCCGGTGCTACTGCTCAGCGCTTTATTCAGCACTACGGCAGCGGGATTTTTCACGCTGACTCAGCGGGTCATGGCGGCTCCGATGGCATTGATTGCTAATGCCCTGGGCGACGTTTTTCGACAAGAAGCCAGCCAGGCCTACATACACCAAGGCGAATGCAGAGAAATATATCAAAAAACATTCAAGCGTCTGTTGCTTATTTCAGCAGCGCCGTTTGCCGTATTCTTTTTTTTGGCGCCCACCTTATTTTCGTGGGTGTTTGGTGAACAGTGGCGCGTGGCTGGGGAGTATGCACAAATCTTGACACCTATGGCGTTCCTGCAGTTCATTACCAGCCCTTTGAGTTCGATGTTCATGATTGCAGAAAAACAGCGGTTGGATCTGTTATGGCAAATTCTTCTTCTGTCTTTAGTGGTTTCTTCATTTGTACTCGGCAATATTCTGGCCAGTGCAAAGGGCGCACTGATGATCTTCTCGGCCGCGTATTGCGTTGCCTATGCCATTAATGGCCTTATGACCTATGGGTTTGCCAAAAAACACCCCCGGAACGGGTAAGATGAGAATTATCCTGATTACGCAAGGGATTTCAAGAGTGGTGATGCCGCTATTGAGCTCCGGGCATGAAGTGATTGGTATTTTGGAGTCGATGCCAAGAGGGTTTGACGCATCAAAGAAGAAACCGAGATTGCTTGGCTTGTTGAAGAAAATATACAACCTTGCGAGGAAGGAAGATGTCTTCCTTCCCGATTTTTGCAGAAATAGGGGGATTCCATACAACTTCCTTTGGAAAGGCAATTCGGAGAGTGTCGCAAGGTGGCTTCGTTCCCTCAAGCCGGATTTGATTGTCGTCTTCAGCATGTCTCAGTTGCTGCGGGAAGAAATCTTGGAGATTCCAAGATTGGGTGTTATCAATCTTCATCCTTCTTTTCTGCCAGAATACCGAGGTCCAAACCCTGATTTCTGGCAGTATCACAATATGGAAATGCATCCCGGCGTAACGGTTCATTATGTGGATGCCGGAGAGGATACCGGAGACATCATTTATCAGGAAAGAATGCTCATTCCTCTGGGAACTAAATCACCCGATCGCCTCAATAAGCTGATTGGTGATTTGGGCGTGCCCCTGATGTTGAAGGCGCTTGATGCGATCGCGCAGGGACACGCCCCGCGTGTATCACAGCCTGCTCGGAGTCCGACAAAGCGGGCCCGCAATTTGAAAACAGAGGAATATGGGCGGCTCATTGATTGGGAACGCTGGCCGATTGAACAGATATGGCATGTCTTGCGCGGAACGGAGTTATGGTTAGATGCGGTTCCACCACCTGCCGGGTTATTTGCGGGCCAGCGTTGGTCAATCAAAAATTATGAGAAGACAAGCTCATCGATAGGGCCTACAGGAACGATTGGACGTCATAAGAAAAGAAGGTGCATTTTCGTTAGAGAGGGAGTGATTTATATCGGTATTGATTTTGATTTCAAGAGATCGATTCTGAGGTTTTTTCAATAATGAATAATCAGGAAGAAAAATCGATCAGTCGCATCAATAAATACCGTGCGCTTTGTGTCAAAGAGCCCTCAATCCCCCTTTTTAGTCAAGCCTGGTGGCTGGATGCCACAGCGGGTGAAAACGCCTGGGATGTCGCCTTGGTAGAGAAAGGCGGTGCCGTCGTTGCCGCCATGCCGTATGTATCGCGCAAGCGTTATGGTTTCACGCTCATTGGGCAGACAGCCTTAACCCAAACACTCGGTCCCTGGCTGCGTGAAACAGGAGGGAAGTCTGCCACCCGGCTGGCGCAGCATAAGGATTGGATGCGAGAGCTGATTGACCAGCTTCCCTCCTTTCACCATTTCAGTCAAAACTGGAACTGGATGAACGACAATTGGCTCCCGTTCTACTGGGCTGGTTTCACGCAAACCACCCGCTATACCTATATATTGCATGATTTAAAGGACGAGGATGCTTTGTGGCGTGGATTGCGAGAGAATATTCGTAGTGATATAAAAAAGGCAACTAGAAAATTTAATCTGTGTGTGCGAAGTGATCTCCCCATAGAGGATTTTCTAAAGCTCAACCGCATGACGTTCGCTCGTCAAAGTATGGCCTTGCCATATAGCGAGGCCTTCGTGAAACGGCTGGATCGGGTTTGCGCGGAACGACAAGCTCGCAAGATTTTTATTGCTAAGGATGAGCAAGATCGCTGCCATGCTGGTGTGTATATCATCTGGGACAACAACAGTGCCTATTACCTCATGGGAGGGGGCGATCCAGAGCTGCGCAACAGTGGGGCCACCAGTCTGTGCATGTGGGAAGCCATCAAGTTTGCTGCAACGGTGACCAAGCGCTTTGACTTCGAAGGTTCGATGATCGAGCCGGTGGAACGATTTTTCAGAGCCTTTGGTGCACAGCAAACTCCTTACTTCACCGTCAGCAAGACACCCTCGCGCATCCTTAAGACGGCTTTGTTTCTGCGTAGCTTGAAAGGAGAGCAGTAATGGCGAGCCCGACCTGGCACACCTCGAAGGCACTTGCCTGGATGCAAACGTTGTTGCGTGAGCGCTTTGGGCATAAGTTTGATCTGCTGGTGCAACCAGACGAGCGTCATATCGCCCTACGCTTACCGGGACATGCGCGATGCATCACATTGGCGCTTGACGGCGTAACCTTCACTCGCATGGATTCTGATCTGCCCTGTGCGCTATGGGATGCAAGCGCAGAAGGTTGGGCTGCGGCATTACAAGAGCCGCTGCCAGCGCCCGGGGTCGAATCGCTACCTATGCCGCTGATAGCGAAAGCAGCAGAAGGTTGGCATTTGGACTACGACATCCTCGGCCTCGCCTATTGGATGCTGACACGCCAAGAGGAAGTGGGGCGAACTGATTTGGACGCGCATGGGCGTTTCCCTTCAAAATCTTCGCATGCATTGCGGTTTAATTACTTAATGCGTCCTATCGTAGATGAGTGGTTAGATATACTAAAGAAGGTTATCGTAAGGACATGGTCTAATATCGAATTATGCAGACCGCAGTTCTCTATGAGTGTTTCTCATGACGTTGATTATATATCAAGGTATAGCGGCCACGATTTTGGAGTAGTTGCTCGATCTGCTGTGGTGGATCTAATTAAAAGAAGAGATGTGAGATCAATATCTAGCCCTTGGATTTGGTTGACGAGTCAAAAGAAGCTGCATAACTTAGATCCATACAATACCTTTGATTGGATCATGGATCAATCTGAGTATCATGGACTAACTAGTGCGTTTTATTTTATTTGTAATTATCAGAGGGGGGGCGCATATGCTCCGAATTATAGGATAGACCACAGCATCACTCGCAACCTAATGGCGAAAATATATCATCGTCAGCATGAGATTGGTTTGCATCCGAGCTATGGTTCTTATCTAAATCCGCTACAAATAAAAAAAGAAACAGAAACTCTAAGGACTATTTGCATCCAGGAGAGTATTAAACAACCGGAATTCGGGGGGCGTATGCATTTTTTACAGTGGCGTGTGCCCGATACTCTGCTCGCTTGGGAGTATGCTGGTTTAGCGTATGACGGAACCTTAGCATACGCTGATCACCCGGGATTTAGAGCCGGTACCTGTCATGAATATCCAGCTTTCGATCCGGTGCTTAAAAGGCCTCTTGATTTGAGAATTCGCCCTCTTATAGTAATGGAGGTAGCAGTTATGGGGCGTGGTGGGTTATGGTTGAAAAATCCAGAAGATGCCCTTAATTGCATGATAGGGCTGAAAAAAAAATGTAAATCTGCTGGAGGGTGTTTTAGTTTACTGTGGCATAATACAAGTTTGATTAACGAAACGCAAAAATATATATATAAAAACATATTGAAAAATTAAGGCTATAGAATCTTCTTTGCTGATAAACAGCGGTGGTTTCTGGTTAATTGCTAAGAAGAGGCTGGAGAGTCATGCTTGGTATCGACTTTCGGGATTTTTCTGATGATGTAGATATAGAAATTCATAGTTAGGGCGCCTACCCTTGAGGCGCAGAAACAGGTGAAGATCTAAAAAGCTGATCTATTTTTAAATAATTATTTTGAATTATTAAAATATGGTTGATTAAAACGTCGATACTAAACCCAAAAATATCTTATTTAGGCAATCCTTAAAGTTAAGAATATGCTGTCATAAGATTGTCAAAGCTCTAAAAGCTTTGTTTATATCAATGCATTTGAAAATATTTTGTGATGCATAAGAAGAAGATTCTGCACATCTGCGTTTCAGCCCACTTCACGGAAGGGTTATTATATCAAGATAATATGCTTGCTATTTGCCATAGACTGGATGGGCATGAAGTTATTGTAATTAGTGATTGTCAAAAGTATGAAGACGGATGTCTCGTCGAAACTCCAGAAGAAGATATTGTTTTAAGTGACGGAGTCAGATTAATAAGAATATCATTCGCTAATGTAATAAATAGAAAGATAACTAATAAAATTCGTTATTCCGAGAAACTAAAAAAAATAATAATTAATGAGCGGCCGGATATAATTCTGCATCATGGTATCTCGGGGTTTTCTTTATTGTCTTTGCGAGCGTATAAAAAATTTAACAGTAATTGCAAAATATATTTGGATACACATAAAGATTTTAATAACTCTCCCGGTGGTTTCCTTTCTACGCACATACTTCACGGGTTTTTTAATAAAATATTATTAAAGTCAATAGCTCCTTTCGTGGAAAAGATATTGTGTGTGTCATTAGAATGCCAGGAATTCACTAAAGAGGTTTATGGTGTTCGGGATGATAAAACCGAGCTATATCCACTTGGGGGATTGATTGTTTCTCACCATGATAAATTGCACTATAGAGAAGTGATAAGGGAGCGACACGGCATTGGACCAGATGAGTTGGTTGTATGTCATTCCGGCAAACTCTCAAAAGATAAGCGCACCCTGGAGTTGATTACGGCTCTGGGACGCCTAAAGGGGAAAAGAATCAAATTAATAATATTAGGTAGCATTTCCGATGATTATAAAGATGAGATCATGAAACCTATTTCTGAAGATAAAAGAATAATTTACTTGGAGTGGGTTAGTGGGGGTGATCTTATTAAATATCTTTCTGCAGCCGACCTGTATCTCCAGCCCGGCACTCAATCAGCCACCATGCAAGCTGCTTTATGCTCTGGAACCCCGGTCGCTATATATCCCTATAAGAGCCATATAAGATACTTAGAGTTTAAAAGCGGGTTTTTTGTTGAAAATATTGAAGATATTATGAAGGTTTTGAGCTTTTCTTATGATAATCGTAACATATTAGAGGAAATGAGTAGAAACGCATATGCATGTGCTGAAGCACTGTTGGATTATAGGAGGCTGGCGCGTCGTGTATATTCGTAACGCTAAGCAGTAGTGTTGGATCGAATCGTCATGGATATTTGGGGGGAAATTATGATTGGTATGGGTTATGGTTTTTTTTACGTAACTTTTAAGGATAGGAAATATTTTCAAATCGAAGAAAGTACCGCCAGAGGATAGTGGAAGAGTTCTTCTGGGGGGGGGGCTGCTTACTCTATTGTTATAAAGAGCTAATTTGACATAGCCAAGAAACATATATTATATATTTACATATAAGTAAGTACAATAAAATGATTAGGAATGAAGCAGCGTTATCTTATTCTCCTCCCTCGCGACGTGGAGTCGTTTCCAGTGTTTTGACGGCATTCGTATGCATGTCGTTTATATCTTTTCTTTCCGGTGCTCTGCCTTCGTTGGAGTATTTTAAGTACCTGCCGCTGGCTGCAAGCGCTCCTACGGTAGCAAGCGTGATTTTCCTTAGGAGAAAAATTTATCTTGATAGAAGGATAGGTGTCGGTTGGGCCTTTCTAGTCCTAACGATCTTTGCCGCAATTAGTCTGGCGACCAATCCAAATTATCAAACATTTGTTGATTTCTGCATATATCTATCTATTTGTTTTTTTTCTATTTCGGCAGCTTACTCTAGTATAAATATCTATTTGGTTTTTCGAGTGCTTGTTATATTTTCCCTAGCAAGGACTTTGTTGGTTATTTATCAGCATGAGCTTGGAGGGTGGTTTTCCTTTGGTCAGCTTTTAATAGGATCAAATTCATATTTTGAATCTGGCATTCAGGCATTCTCTTTTGGTTTGTTCTGTATATTTTTTCTACTTAGGAAAAAATATACATATGTACTATTTTGCTTACTCTTTTGTTTATTGTCCTCTAAAAGATCTGTGTTCTTTGGACTGCTTGTCGTGTTTCTGGTGTATGTTTCTCCTGAGCACCTAAAGAAGATCATCTTTAATAGGATCTTCTTTTTGCTATTAAACTTACTCTGGATAGGGTTTTCGTTTTTTTTAGTGTCTGGTTATTTCGATCAATTGGCCATCGAATACATGGGAGTCAGTGCTAGTCACCTCACCCAAGGGCGTAGCACTTTTAATGCGATTGCTCTCGAGAAGCAGAATGCATTTAACTTTATTTCCTTTCAAGAGGGATTCATATCTGCTGCCCTTGGTGATGCGATTCATGGGTATCATGGCGCCGATAAGATACTGCTGCATAATGACATACTTCGTATGTATCTTGAGCTCGGGTCTGTTGGTTTACTAATGTTTTTCTTCGCACTTATACCTAGCGCAAAATCTTTTTCGAGCAAGAGGCATAGGGACGAATTTTTTTTAGTGCTCATCTATATAAACTTGTTGCTGTTCTTCGACAATATTCTTTTGTATGTACATTGTTGGTATATAACAATTATCATCTTCAGGACCATGCCTTGGGGAAGAGGTGGAAATATATGACGTTTATGCATGTTGACTTATACAATATTGGTGCGCAGCCGACTATCTGATAATTAATGTGCTTGCATGATTGTCCAAATATTTTTTTTGAGAGCGAAATTTGGAATTTTTTCACGACGATAGATAAGGTTTTTTAAACTTTCATCTATTCGTTTTTATGATATCGTACGTCGATTGTAATTATAAAATTCTTACATTGATTTGTGTGAGCTAGTTCATGCTGAGAGTTCTCGTGTTGCATAACACATATAGATTTCGTGGTGGCGAGGATGTGGTTGTTCAGAATGAGTTGGACTTGTTAATTAGAAAAGGGCATATTGTTAAGTGTCATATTCTGTCCAATCAACGGATTTCTACCTTTTGGTATAAGGCTCTTGTCGCTATTGGAGCGTTATTTTCCTTCTCTAGTTATCTGTCGGTTAAGAAAATTATAGATGAATTTTCACCCGATATAGTGCACGTCCATAATTTTTTCCCTATGCTGTCTCCCTCAATATTTTACGCCTGCCGCTCAAAGAGAGTCCCTGTCGTGCTGACTCTTCATAATTATCGTATCCTGTGTCCCACTGGGTTGTTAATGCACGAGGGAAAGCCTAATGAGCGTAGTTTGGCGGAAGGTCCTTGGTGGGCATTACGGCACCGTGTCTATCAGCGATCATGGATCGGTACGTTTGTACTATGTCTAATGATCTCCTTGCATCACAAGCTAGGCACCTGGCGGCGATTAGTAGATGTCTTTGTTACTTTTACTAATTTTGGGCGAATCCGTTTCGAAGCTGGAGGGATTCCGGCAGATAGGATTATAGTTAAGCCCAATTTTGCTAATAGTGGCGTCCTGTCCGATGAAGCTGTTAGGAAAGGTATTCTGTATGTGGGACGTTTATCATCCGAAAAAGGCGTTGTGACTATGTTAGACGCAATGCGAGCGCCCAGCGGAGAGAGTCTGAGGTCCTCACTTGAGCTGATAGGTGATGGTCCTCTAGCAGGGCTGGTTACAGAAAGAGGTGTAAAGTGGCTTGGTCAACTGACGCCAGATGAGGTGCGTAGCCATATGCAAGCTGCTCAAGCTTTGCTTATACCTAGTATTTGTTATGAAGGTTTTCCAATGGTATTGGTAGAGGCCTATGCGTGCGGGCTTCCGGTAATTGCTAGTCGCATCGGGGCTCTGGCGGAACTGGTGGAAGATGGTGTTACAGGTTTACTGTTCGAGCCGGGAGATACGGAACAGCTCGCAAACAGTGTCTCTTGGGCTTTATGTCATCCGGATCAAATGCGGGTTATGGGTCAGTCAGCCCGCAAATATTACGAAGAAAATTACACTCCAGAGCGCAACTATGAGCGGCTCATGAGTATTTATCATTCCGCAATTGTCCATTGTAGAGCAACGATATAGGGAGCCAGTACTTGAATAGTGAAGTCAGGAGACGTATAAGAATAATTGGCGCGCCGATCGATGCCTTGGATTGGAGTGTTGTGGTCGAACGTATTAGTCGATGGGCTACAAAAGGCGAGAGCCGAGTTGTATGTATCTGTAATGCACATTCGGTTGTTACTAGCAAGAAGGATGAGAGGTTTCTAAGAATAATTTCTGAAGCGGATATGGCGACACCTGATGGAGCTCCAGTTGCGTGGATGATTCGTATGCTGGGCATGTTTAATCAGTCGCGCATTAACGGACCAGATTTGATGTGGCGATATTGTGCGTATGCGGAGAAAGTAGGGGAGAAGGTATATCTTTACGGAGCTAGTGAATCTACGCTTGAGAAACTCCAAGTAAACCTATTAAATAGTTTTCCCGCTTTAAAGATTGTCGGAGCCTATTCTCCACCATTCAGGGCGTTGAGCGTAGAGGAAGATAAGGCTATTGTGGACCATATCAATCGCTCGGGAGCTAGAGTGGTCTGGGTGGGCTTGGGATGTCCGAAGCAGGAGCAGTGGATGGCCGCGCATCGTGATTTTATTCAAGCCGTTATGATAGGTGTCGGTGCTGCATTTGATTATCATGCAGGTACGGTTTTGCGTGCCCCCCTTTGGATGCAACGCTATGGTTTAGAGTGGTTTTATCGCCTACTTAATGAACCCAGAAGGCTATGGCGCCGTTACTTAATAACCAATACGTTATTCATTTGGTATGCGGCGTGTCAGCTTTTATTTTCTCGTCGACGAGGTTCCTATTTGGAATAGCAGGATTTTTCTTAAGTTTATTATCTTGGGATATATGAGCGTGAAAAGGAAGGCATTAATCACCGGGATTACTGGGCAGGATGGCTCCTATCTCGCCGAGTTTTTGCTGTCCGCAGGCTATGAAGTTCACGGCATAAAGCGGCGAGCATCTTCGTTCAACACCCAGCGCATCGATCACATTTATCAGGATCCGCATGCTGATGATCAGCGCTTCATCCTGCACTATGGCGATCTAACCGATTCATCGAATCTAACGCGCATTCTGCAGCATGTGCAACCGGACGAGGTTTATAACCTTGGGGCTCAGTCGCACGTGGCGGTAAGCTTTGAATCCCCCGAGTACACGGCTGATGTCGATGCCATGGGCACGTTGCGGCTGCTCGAGGCGATCCGCTTCCTCGGCTTGGGCAAGCGCACGCGCTTTTATCAAGCCTCGACCTCTGAACTCTATGGCCTCGTGCAGGAAATCCCGCAGAAGGAAACCACGCCGTTCTATCCTCGCAGCCCCTACGCGGTAGCCAAGCTCTACGCCTACTGGATCACGGTCAACTACCGCGAGGCCTATGGGATGTACGCCTGCAACGGCATCCTGTTCAACCACGAGAGCCCCCGGCGCGGCGAAACCTTTGTCACGCGCAAGATCACCCGTGGCCTGGCGAACATTGCTCAGGGTCTGGAAAAATGCCTCTACATGGGCAACCTGAATGCCCTTCGCGATTGGGGCCATGCGAAGGACTACGTACGCATGCAGTGGCTGATGCTGCAGCAGGACGCACCCGAGGATTTCGTGATTGCCACCGGCGTACAGCATTCCGTGCGGGACTTTATTCGCTGGTCCGCTGAGGAACTGGGCATTACCCTGTCATTCCATGGTGAGGGCGTTGACGAGTTTGGTCGGATCGAGCGCATCGAGGGCGATAAGGCCCCGGCCTTGAAGGTCGGCGATGTCATCGTTCGGGTGGATCAACGCTACTTCCGTCCGGCCGAGGTCGAAACCCTGCTGGGCGATCCCACCAAGGCGCGCGAACGCCTGGGCTGGTCGCCCGAGATCACCGTGCGCCAGATGTGCACCGAGATGGTGGCCGAGGACCTGAAGGTCGCTCGTCGCAATGCCTTTCTGCGCGCCAATGGCCACGACGTGCTCGTGTCGCTGGAGGGCTGATCATCATGGGGCAACAGCGGGTATTCGTGGCCGGGCATCGCGGCATGGTGGGTTCGGCCATCGTGCGCAAATTACAGGGGCGAGGGGACGTCCAGGTGCTGACGGCGAATCGTGCCGATTGCGACCTGACCAGCCAGGCGCAGGTCGAGGCCTGGTTTGCCGAGCACCCGGTCGACCACGTGGTCCTGGCGGCGGCAAAGGTGGGCGGCATTCACGCCAACAACACCTATCCGGCCGAGTTCATTCACCAAAACCTGATGATCCAGACCAATGTGATTCATGCGGCTTGGCGCCACGGGGTGCGGCGCCTGCTGTTCCTGGGATCATCCTGCATCTACCCGCGTATGGCGGCGCAGCCCATGGCGGAGTCGGCCTTGCTGACAGGCGAGCTCGAATCCACGAACGAGCCCTATGCCATCGCCAAGATCGCTGGCATCAAGCTGTGCGAAAGTTACAATCGCCAGTATGGCTGTGATTTCCGCAGCGTCATGCCCACGAACCTGTATGGCCCAGGGGATAACTTTCACCCTGACAACAGCCACGTCATTCCAGCCTTGATGCGCCGCTTTCACGAGGCGGTGCAGAGCGGTGACGACGAGGTCACGATCTGGGGGTCGGGTAATCCGCGGCGCGAGTTCCTGCACGTCGATGACATGGCGGCCGCCTGCGTGCACGTGAAGGATTTGCCCGCCGAGGTCTACCAGGCCCACACCCAGCCCATGCTGTCGCACATCAACATCGGTACGGGCGAGGATTGCACGATCCGTGAATTGGCCGAGGCCATGGCCCGTGCCACGGGATTTACCGGTCGCCTGCGCTTTGATGCGACCAAGCCGGACGGCACGCCGCGCAAGCTGCTGGACGTCGGTCGCCTGCGCAACCTGGGTTGGCGAGCCCGCATTGGGTTGGAGGAGGGCCTGCGCGACACCTACCAGTGGTATATCCGCCATGTCGGCGATGCGAGGTCAAAATAATTCGCGTTTGGCAAGAATGGGAGGCGGTCGGTTTATTGCTCTGGCCTTGGCCTCGATCGAGGGGGGGGCTCATGGCAGGGTACCTTGAATTTAAAAGATCCATTTTTACTGTATATGTAATCTTATAACCTTGTTTTTTATCCCATTATTGAAATGCGGGGTATGACGGTGTTTATCGATCAGAAATAAATCTATGATTTCTAACGAGGAGTTTATGAATAGTTGGAACTTCCATGTTGGTTCGCACAATAGGCACTATGAAGGAGCCTACGGCGAGCAAGAGATCAGGTGGAGAGCGGTATGTGCTGAGGATAAAGCGGAAAATATAAAAAATGCTATTCTGAGTTCAGGTTCGATAATATCTTCCGTGCTTGAGGTGGGCTGCGGAACTGGGTCTGTCTTGGGCTCTGTTCGTCGTCGTGGGGTTGGGGTAAATCATGTTGGCATTGATGTTGCGGATCCGCATGCGCATGTGGATTCTAACTTAAATACAGAGAATATCATTCTGCAGGTCTACGATGGGGTAAAAATTCCGTACTCTAATTCTAGCTTTGATCTTGTCTTTGCAACGCACGTGTTGGAGCATGTTCAAGATGAAAGAGGGTTCTTGTTTGAGCTGAAAAGAGTATCACGTAAATATGTATATGTTGAAGTTCCGTGTGAAATTAATATAAGAACTTCGGTTCAGAGATTGCAAACCACTTTAAATATTGGACACATTAACGCATATACCCCTGAAACGTTTGCGCTAACTATAGAGACATCTGGCTTAAGGATTAAAGAGATTTTTATTAGAGATCATAGCTGGAAAATTCATAGCTTCTATGGAAGAAAGATTCCATCTTTTTTGAAAATGATGACTCGTCGCGCGGCGCTGAGTTTCAGTCCACGATTTGCAACAAAAATGTTTTGTTATCATGTGGGTGCGTTATGCGAATTAGAGCATTAACAGATGGCCACTGACCGTGGGTCGTGGTAGAGACTCACGGATAGAGGAATCATCCAGGGAATTCGCCGCTGCCATGATCAGGTTTTCCAGGGATCAGTTGATCGAGGCATCATCATGAGTACGCTATTTGTTGCTTGGCAGTCACCTAGCCCTTCTAGATTGTGGTTTCCTATCGGGCGCTTGGATGCGTCTGATCAGAGGGACCATTTTGAATTTGCTTATACAAAAGGGGCGCTCGAGGCATCCAGGGAATCTGGATTCAAGCCTCTCTTGGCTTTTCCGGATTTTAACAGGAAATATGAATCATCCGAGCTGTTTTCTTTATTCAAAAACAGAATCTTGAATCGCAATCGAGAGGACTTCTCGGATTATTTGCGGTGGTTGGACATCAGCAGGGATAATGTCGACCCCCATTGAAATTCTTGGGCTGACTGGCGGTGGGCGACAGACCGACAGTCTGGAAATCTTTCCCAAGGTCACAAGGCGGGATGATGGAACGGCGACCTATCGCTTCTTTTTGCATGGCATGCGATATGTTTCGGATGCGGCTAGGCGGCGGGTGGCAGAACTCGCCGATGGTGAGGAATTGCGCGTCGCCATCGAATTGAATAATCCGGCAACGCGCACGGCTGTTCAATTGCAATCCGTCGATGGTCATATGCTGGGGTGGGCGCCTCGCTACTTGGTGGCGGATCTTTGCCGCTCATTGATTCCAAATGCGGAAATAGTTGCCAATGTCCATCGGGTCAATCAGTTGGATGCGCCGTCCTCGATGAGGGTGCTGGTAAACTTGCAAGGCCGAATTCCGGACGATTTTATTCCTATGAGTTCTACGGAATATATGCTCAATATCTGATTGGGTGTTTGGCGGGGCTTTGTTCCTCCTCCTGGCTTTTATAAGGCTTGGAGGATGAGTGTGTTTGCGCCGCGTAAAATATGCAAGGTCATTTGATGATACAGCCGGTTATTCTTGCCGGCGGCTCCGGCACACGCCTGTGGCCGCTGTCGCGCGAGCACAAGCCCAAGCAGTTCCTGCCTCTGGCGGGCGACCAGTCCATGATGCAGCAGGCCCTGGGCCGGTTGGACGGCCTGCCGTGTCGCGCGCCGATGTTGATCTGCAACGAACAGCATCGCTTCCTCGCGGCGGAGCAGCTGCGCCAGCTGGGTGTCGAGGGTGCCCAGATCCTGCTGGAGCCGGTCGGCCGCAACACCGCACCGGCGATTGCCCTGGCGGCATTGCGGGCGCTGGATCAGGGCGAGGATCCCTTGCTGCTGGTCCTGGCGGCGGATCATGTGATCCAGGATGTTGGGGCCTTTCACCGGGCCGTGGGCCAGGCACAGGTCTTGGCGGCGCAGGGCAGGCTGGTGACCTTTGGCATCGTGCCCGATCGGCCCGAGACCGGCTATGGCTATATCGAACGCGGCGAACCGCTCGAGGACGGCTGGCAGGTTGGGCGCTTGTTATCGGTCGTCCAATAATCCCCCCTGAAGGTCATTAAAAATTCCCCACCTGTTTTCTGGAGACAGAGCAGAT
>NZ_JBELOI010000019.1:0-20117 GCF_040276065.1 Castellaniella sp. GW247-6E4
TCTTGCCGTGGTCCACGTGGCCAATCGTCCCTACGTTAACGTGCGGTTTGGTCCGTTCAAACTTGCCTTTTGCCATGGCTGACTCCTGACTGTGGAATAGAGCGATACTGTCAATCTGTGGTGCCCATGATGCGGATCGAACGCATGACCTCTCCCTTACCAAGGGAGTGCTCTACCACTGAGCCACATGGGCGTTAATTCGTTGCGGCAAAACGCCGCGTACGGGTCCCGCCTGGAGCGGGTGAAGGGAATCGAACCCTCGTCGTAAGCTTGGAAGGCTTCTGCTCTACCATTGAGCTACACCCGCGATTCAATTCACCCTTCGGATCGATGGCCCCATTCGTTCAGCCAGGTGCCGTCGATCACATGCCTTGGTGGTGGGAGTTGGATTCGAACCAACGTAGGCGCAAGGCCAACAGATTTACAGTCTGCCCCCTTTAACCACTCGGGCACCCCACCAAAAGCGAATTCCGGATTATGCAGATGTTTTTTGAGGATGTCAAGGTAAACCCTTGCCTGGCTGGCCGCCCGCTGCGGCGGGCCGGTTTGGGGCCGGCGGACAGGCAAGCATCACGCCCCCTGCTCTCCCAAGGCCCCCGACAGGCCCTGGCGCTCCAGCAAGGCATCCAAGTGCTCCCAATCATGGAAATCGATCATCAACTGCCCGCCCTTGCGCGGCCCCGGCTTGATCCGCACGCGGGTCGCCAGGTGATCAGACAGGGCCTTTTCCATGCGTTCGAGGTCGCCATTGCGCGCGGCCGAACGCCGCGGCGCCGCCGTTGCACGGGCAGCGGCATCGTCCTCCTCGCGCAGGACCCGGGCGACGCGCTTCTCGGTCTCACGCACCGACAAGCGGCGCGCGATGACCTCATTGGCCAGCATGATCTGCTGCGCCGCCGACGTCGCCAGCAAGGCACGTGCATGGCCCATGTCGATGTCGCCCGCCAGCAACATGGTCTGCACCGGCTCGGCCAGGTTCAGCAAGCGCAGCAGATTGCTGGTGGCCGAGCGCGAACGACCGATGGCGGTGGCGGCCTGCTCGTGGGTCAGGCCGAATTCATCCAGCAGCCGGCGCACCCCATGGGCCTCTTCGAGGGGATTCAGGTCTTCGCGCTGGATATTCTCGATCAAGGCCATGACCGCGGCATTTTCATCGGCGACGTCGCGCACCAGCACTGGAATCTCGCTCAGGCCCGCGATCTGGGCGGCGCGAAAACGCCGCTCGCCGGCAATGATTTCGTAATGACCGGCTTCCTTGCCCCCCAGAGCGCGCACCAGAATGGGCTGCATGATGCCCTGCGTGCGGATGGATTCGGCCAGGTCATTCAAGGCACCCTCGTCCATGCGCGTGCGCGGTTGGTAGCGTCCCGCCCGCAACACGCGCACGTCCAGCGTGGACGGCGCATGATCGGCCGGTTTCTTGCCCATCTGGTCCAGCGCGCCGGTATCCGCGCCCAACAGCGCGTCCAGTCCGCGCCCGAGTCCCTTCTTGCGTGTAGCCATGATTTTTCCTTGGATCTTTTCTGTGGGGTTTCAGCGCATGCGCCTCAGGCGCCGCGAACGCCCACGCGGGCAATGAGTTCCTCGCCGAATTCCAGATAGGCCTTGGCGCCGCGCGAGGACTTGTCGTAGACCACGCCAGGCAGGCCGTAGCTGGGCGCCTCGGCCAGCCGGACATTGCGCGGCACCACGGACTTGAACACCTTGTCGCCGAAATGCGACTGGATCTGATCCGACACCTGCTGCTGCAGGGTGATGCGGGTGTCGAACATCACTCTGAGAAGGCCGATCAGCTCGAGATCCGGATTGAGATTGCGGTAGACGCGCTTGATGGTATTGACCAGGTCCGACAAGCCCTCCAGCGCAAAATACTCGCACTGCATGGGAATGATGACCCCATGCGCGCCGGACAGGCCATTGAGCGTCAGCAGGGACAGCGTGGGCGGGCAATCGACGAGCACAAAATCGTAGTCCTCGCTCACGGCCTGCAGGGCCCCCTTGAGGCGGCGCTCGCGGTCCGGCATCTGCACCAGATCGATTTCCGCCCCCGAGAGCTCACGATTGGCCGGCAAGACATCGTAGCCGCCGGACTCCGAGCGCACGCGCGCCGTGGCCACGTCGGCCTCGCCGATGAGGACCTGATACAAGTTGGTTTTGGCCTGGTTCTTGTCGACGCCGCTGCCCATGGTCGCATTGCCTTGCGGGTCAAGGTCGACCAGCAGAACGCGCTGGCCGTGCAGAGCCAGCGCGGCCGCCAGGTTGATGGCGGTGGTGGTCTTGCCCACTCCGCCCTTCTGGTTGGCGATGCAGAACACGCGCGCGGTCGGCGTCGGGCTATCGGCTGTCATGAATTTCCTTTAAACCTAAATACACTAGGCAACGTTGTGCATCGAGCGCCGGCACCTGCAAATCCACATGCCCGGACACTGTCCACCCGGTATTCGCCTCGAGAGTGTCGACCTCTTCTTCCGGAAATCGACCCTTCATGGCCACCATCGCGCCGCCCGGTGCCAGGTGCCGCTCGGAAAGGCCGACAAAATCCGCCAGGGACGCAAAGGCACGCGAAATCACGAGATCGGCCCCCAGTGCCTCGATCGCTTCGATCCGGCCATGCACCGCGGTCACGTTGGCCAGGCCCAGGACCCCGGCCGCTTGCCGGATGAAGGCCGTTTTCTTTTGGACCGCATCGACGCACACGACCCGCCACCGAGGCTGGCAGATTGCCAGAATGATACCTGGCAAGCCGGCCCCCGAACCCATGTCCGCGACGCGGACCTCGCCCGCCGCCCGCCACGCCCTGAGCGACGGTACCACGGCCAGACTGTCGAACAGGTGCTGAACCAGCATTTGGTCGGGATCGCGGATGGCGGTCAGGTTGTAGGCCTTGTTCCAATGCTGGAGCTGTTCGAGATAACGCAGCATGAGCGGCGCCCGCGGCACATCGCGCGCCATGTCCAAGGCGCGCAACGCATCCCCAACGCGCGGCAGAAAGGCCTGTAGCTGGCCGGTCATGCCGCTCGGCGCCGATGCTGCCACCGCTTGAGGTGTACGAGCAACAAGGATATCGCAGCCGGCGTGACGCCCGAGATGCGGCTCGCCTGGCCGATATTGGAAGGACGTCCGAGCTGTAAACGCTGGCACACCTCGATCGACAGGCCCGAAACCGTGCCATAGTCGAAATCCTCCGGAATCGGCTGGCTGGCCTGGGCTTGCTGCCGCTCAATCTCGGCGTGTTGACGTTCGACATAGCCCGCATACTTGACCTGGATGGCAACCTGCTCGGAATCGGCCGCGTCCCCCAGCCCCGGCCCAGCGATCGGCGCGCCCCGCTCATCGCGCAGCGCCATGAGCTGTTCATAGCTCACGTCCGGCCGCTTGAGCAATTCATAGAGCGTATAGTCGCGATCCAGGCGCTGGCCAGGCAGGGCTTCTTGCAAATGGCTGCCCAGGACTTTTGGGTTGATGCGTGTACCGCGCAGGCGCTCGATCTCGGTCGCCACATTGTCGCGCTTGCGGCAAAACGCGTCCCAGCGCGCATCATCGACCAGTCCGAGCCTGCGGCCGGTCTCGGTCAGTCGCAGGTCGGCGTTGTCTTCGCGCAAGCTCAGGCGGTATTCGGCGCGCGATGTAAACATTCTGTATGGTTCAGTTACGCCTTTGGTTACAAGATCGTCCGTCAGCACACCGAGATATGCCTCGTGGCGTGCGGGAATCCATGGCGCCTCCCCTTTGACCTGCAAGGCCGCGTTGACCCCCGCGAGCAGGCCCTGGGCCGCCGCCTCCTCGTAGCCCGTCGTTCCGTTGATCTGACCCGCAAAGAACAGACACCGGATGGCTCGTGTCTCGAGCCAGGGGTGCAGGTGGCGCGGATCGAAATAATCATACTCGATCGCATACCCGGGGCGCATGATGCGCGCCTGCTCCAGCCCCGGCAGGCTGCGCACCAGGGCGAGCTGAATATCGAACGGCAGGCTCGTCGAAATCCCGTTGGGATAAATCTCACAGGATGACGCGCCTTCAGGTTCAAGAAATACCTGATGGCTGGGCTTGTCCGCGAATCGATGTATCTTGTCCTCGATCGACGGGCAGTATCTGGGCCCTACCCCTTCGATCGTGCCTTGGTCGCTGTACATCGGCGAGCGGTCCAAACCGGAACGCACAATCTCATGGGACCGCTCAGTCGTGTGCGTGATCCAGCACGGGACCTGCTCGGGATGCATGTCCGATCGTCCCATGGTCGAAAAAACAGGTATGGGATTGGTGTCCCCGGGCTGCATATCGGTCTTGGAAAAATCGATGGACTTGGCATCGATCCGCGGCGGGGTTCCGGTCTTTAACCGTCCTTGGGGCAGCTTCAGTTCCTTGAGCCTTTGACCCAGGCTGACCGCCGGCGGATCCCCGGCACGGCCAGCGGAATAATGTGAAAGTCCCACGTGGAGCAAGCCGTTCAAGAATGTGCCGGCGGTCAGCACAACGGCACGCGCGCGAAAAACCAAGCCAATCTGGGTCCGAGCACCAACAACTCGATCGCCCTCGAGTACGAGATCATCGACCGGCTGCTGAAAAATCATGAGATTAGGCTGCGATTGGAGTGCCATCCGTATGGCACGACGATATAAAGAGCGATCTGCCTGGGCTCGGGTGGCGCGCACCGCTGGCCCCTTGGAGCGATTCAATATTCTGAACTGGATCCCCGCCAGATCCGTCGCCAAGGCCATGGCACCGCCCAGCGCATCCACCTCTTTGACCAGATGACCTTTACCGATCCCACCAATGGAAGGATTGCAGGACATCTGGCCCAGCGTATCCATATTGTGCGTCAGCAGCAATGTGGACGCGCCGGCGCGAGCAGCGGCAAGCGCAGCCTCTGTACCCGCATGGCCGCCACCAACCACGATCACATCGAATTCTTCAGAGTAATTCATCAATAAAACATCTCATTAATCCCATTCTGGGGACAAGCATGAAATTTTGCATAGAGCTCGAAAATTATACTTCCCCGCCTGAGATCGACAGTGTGCAACATTCTTTCATCCAATGTCAGAACGAGCATGTTTCACGTGGAACAATCCCCGAAAAACCGCCACAAGAGAGAGGTTCCGTCGCCTGTACAAAGTTATAGATACTCACGATGTTCCACGTGGAACAGTGCATGATAAACATGCACGGAAACGAGTACAAGCTTAAAAGGATAACAAGATGATTTTCTCAAGAAATCGCGTAAAAGGGCGGCGATTACTGAGCAGGAAAAAATCCTAAGCACAGCTAATTAATTTTCACATTCAACAAAACAAGCAGCGGAAAACTTAGTTTCAAACAAACAACATCATGCGGTAATGTTTCACGTGAAACACATCATATGAAGTAGGAACACCAAGGTCATGCTTCAGTTCCTGAGTATTCCACAAACAGCTATGTCAATACAGCCCTGAAAACAAGCCTTGTGAATAACCCTGTGCACAAGCCTGTGACTCAAGCTGGAACAACTTCGGATGACACGATCCCTTGGTCTCAGGTAGACACTCAGATCCGCACTCCAAGTGCGAAAACCCATAAAAAGAAAAGGCACCCCGAAAGGTGCCTTTCCCGAGATCCTGCCGACTGTTTTACAGCGGGCGAATCTCAGCGGCCTGAGGGCCCTTGGGGCCGTCTTTGACTTCGAACTCGACCGCCTGGCCTTCATTCAGGCTGCGATAGCCGCGGCCTTCGATTGCGGAGAAATGCGCGAACACGTCAGCGCCGCCTTGATCAGGAGTAATAAAACCGAAACCCTTTTCGGCATTGAACCACTTGACTTTGCCCGTTTGAGCCATGATCTGAAACGTCCATAAAGATAAAGGTACACAATGAATCAAGAACGCCGAAACGAAACAGATCGTGCCCGAGCTGCATGACGCAAGGTCGGCAAGACTAAAGCGAAACCCGCGTACTGCTTGAATTCCATTGCAACAAGGAGCATAACCATGGCTTGACACAAATTCAAATCATAGTTTACCCCTAGGCGATATTGTATCCGGGGCCAGGCTGATGAAACGTACTATTTCTGTACAGCCAAGCGCTTCGGAAAAAAACAACATATTGTCCAACCTCACGTAGGACCCAAACCATGCGATCCAAGCTGCCCAATGTGGGTGTCACCATTTTCACTGAGATGAGCCAACTGGCCCTGGCTCATCACGCCATCAACTTGGGCCAAGGGTTCCCAGACTACAACCCGGACGCTCTCTTGATGCAATGCGTCAGCGATGCCATGCTAGCCGGACACAACCAGTACGCGCCAATGGCCGGTGTACCAACCCTGAGAGAGGCGGTCGCCGAAAAAGTGGCGCGCCTCCAGGGCCAGGAATACGATCCCGGCGACGAAATCACCATCACCTCTGGCGCCACCGAAGCCTTGGCTTCGGCAATGATCGCCTTGATCCACGTCGGCGATGAGGTGATCCTGATTGACCCATCCTACGATCTCTATGCCCCAGTCGTACGTCTGGCGGGCGGCATCACCGTGCGTGTCCCCATGACCCCGCCAACCGCGAGAACCAAACGCTTCACCATTGATTGGAGCGCCTTGGAAGCCGCCATCGGACCGCGGACCCGAATGATCGTCCTGAACTTTCCAAACAATCCCACCGGCACGATTCTTGGCGACGGTGATCTCGAACGCCTGGAAAAAATTACTCAACAACACAACGTGCTGCTCTTATCGGACGAGGCCTACGAACACATCGTATTCGACGGGGAACCACACCGCAGCCTGGCGAGCCGTCCGGCGCTCGCTGATAAAACCATCGTAGTCTCTTCGTTTGGGAAAACCTTCCACGCGACCGGGTGGAAGATCGGATACTTCTGCGCTCCAAAGGCGCTCACCGCAGAAATCCGCAAGATACACCAATTCATCGTGTTCTCGGTGCCGACACCGATTCAGCACGGTGTGGCTGCGTACATGCGCCAACATGCGCGTCTCGACCAACTGCCGGCCTTTTACCAGCAAAAGCGAGACCGGCTTAAAGCCGGATTGGAAGGTTCGGCTTTTCGGCCTCTGGATTCCCAAGGAACGTTTTTTTTACTGGTGGACACCAGCGCGCTGGGGAACCTCAAGGAAAAGGATCTGGCGCAACGCCTGACGATCGAACACGGCGTCGGCACCATCCCGGTGTCCGCATTCTACGAAGACCCGGACGACCCCTCGGCCAACCATCGTTTGTTGCGCCTCTGCTTTGCCAAGCAAGACCAGACTTTGGATCGCGCGGTGGAGGCCCTCAGGGCCGTGCGCGGCGTGGGTGCATGACGGTTCTTCTGTTTTCAATACTAATCTCTATATAAAATCGTTGGTAATGATGGGTGCCTGTGGATAACTAGAACAACTCATTTATATTAATAAAATCAGTGCGTTATGAGATATTTTCCTGTGGTTGAGCTTGTGCGCCAAGCGGGGATGGATTGGGGACGATTTTTTGAGCCAGCGCTAAACAGAGGCTTGTGAACAAGTTGTGAACATGAATTGCACAGAATGGCTCTATAGATCTTATCCACAGGCTGGGGATGCATGATCAACCCGGGCCGATGGTGGTTTCGCGGTCGCCGTTGTCGTAGACAAGGGCGCGCTCAGGCCACAACAAAGCGGCCAGTCTGAACTTGAGCTGGCCGGTGTGGCCGTTTGCCCGACGCTCGCGCCAGCGGGCGCCGGCCGAGTAGTCGACGCAAAAGACCTTCTGCTCGCGCCCGTGCCATGCGGTGGGCGCCACCCCATCGAACAGCAAGCTGTAGCGCGAAGCGCTAGCGCGCGAAGGCAGATCGAACATGCGCCAGTAGTGTCCGATCACCACCGGCAACGCGCCCTGGTAGTCGTTCCACCAAGCGGTACGGTCCGAGTAGCGCCAGCGGTTGCCGGAGTAAAAGGGGGTTGTGCTGCGTGCCTCGATGCCCGAGGTCAGGCGCTTGACCGGGTTGTATTGTTGCTCGAGCGCTTCGTAGTCCGCGACGGCGTGCAGGTAGGGCGGCGGGTTGTCCGGGTCCTCGAGCTCGGCGGCCCAGCGGGTTTTCTCCTCGAGGTAACGCGTGTGCAATCCGTTCGCTTGGGCGGCGGCGCGTACGCGCTCATTCCAATGCCGCATGGCGTCGATCAGCTCGCCGCGTCGGATTCCGGCAATGGCGTCGATGGAGGCCGGATCCCAGGCGGCGTGGACGATGCGCAGCGAGGGACTTTGCAGGGCCAGAGGCAGGCCTGAGAAGAACTCTCGGATCACCGGGCGTTGTTCGGGGGTAGCCCGGTTGAACGGCGCGTAAAAGGTTTGATCGGGAGCTTCCCGCGAGTCGAAATACCAGCCCGAGCCGTCCTTGGCGTCGTCGTTCAACAGATTGATTTCGTGGTTTCCGAGGATGACCCAGGCGCGATCCTGGTTGACCAGCTCGCGCACGCGAGCGATGACGCCGACACTGTCGGGGCCGCGATCGCAGAGGTCGCCAATGAAGACCAATCGACGTCTGGACCTCGGGTCGCGCTCTAGATGGTCGAGCAAGGCGCTCAGTGCGTCGATTTCGCCGTGAATGTCGCCGATGATGGCGAGAGGCTCTTCGGGTATGGTCTGGAGCAGGGTATTGTTCATGAGCCTATTTTCGTATGGCGCTGGATTGTGGACAATGGGCGTGAGCCCGGATCGGGAAAGGAGTGCGTCATGAGCCGATACGACGTCAGCGGCCTGCAGAACAGCTACCAAGAGGGATCGGATGGCGAGGTGCTGGCCAACAAGCTCGGCATCGTGCGTCGAGAGGATATGAACGAGGCCGAGTTGATGCTGTTGCGCAAGCTCTACTTTTCGGTGTTGCGCGAGCATCCGGTCCAGGGGCCGATCACCGTGCGCCTGATCCGGGGCTGGCATCGGCGCTGGCTGGGCAATATCTATCGCTGGGCGGGCCAGGAGCGCTCGGTCAATATGAGCAAGGACGGGTTTCCGTTCGCGGCGGCCGACCGGATTCCGAGCCTGCTGGATGAGTACGAAAGACGTTTCCTGGGGTGTTACACGCCGTGCGCCGGGATGGGCCGTGCGGATCTGGCCGAGGCGATCGCGGTGACGCACGTGGAATTCATCCTGATACACCCTTTTCGCGAGGGGAATGGCCGTATTTCGCGTTTGATGGCCGACGTCATGGCCCAGCAGGCGGGGTGGGGACCGCTGGACTACAGCACGTGGGAGGCCGATCGGCCGCGCTACATCGCTGCCATCCAGAGCGGCCTGGGGGGCGATTATGCGTGGATGCGCGATAAAGTCGAGGAAGCGTTGGGGCGGCAGCCCGTCTGATCAAGCCTTGGCCGCCGCCAGTGCGGCGAGCTCGAGGTTGCGGAAACGGCTGTCGGGCGCCAGGAGGCGGGATTCGATGTCCTGGATGGCTTGGCCGGTTTCGATGGCGGTGGAGCTGGCGATTGCCCGGATGATGCGCAGGTGGTCCGCGGGATCGGCGGGCGTCAGTGGAGGCAAGAGGGTCTGGACGCTGGAGGTCATAAGGCCGATTATACTGCGCTGGCATGCCTGGAATCCGGTTATTCGGGGTATTTTGAGCATGAAATGTGCCGTTTCGCGACATCTGCGTGCTTGATGCGGGGCTTCTTGCGGAAAAGATCGCAAAGAGTTGAGCCAGAGCAGGCCGGCGGCGCCGCATGAGGGTTGGCCGCGTTTCCGCCACATTAGAATTGAGTCGAAAGGCAGGCCGCATATCCCATGCGGCCATCGAGCGACGGAGGAAAAATGTCCGATATCGTTTTGGCGACCGACGGATCCAGTCACAGTCTGGATGCCGCCCGTTTCATTGTGCAAGAAGGCTTGTTGCCGGCCGATGGCAAGGTTCATGTACTGCACGTCTCCACGGCCTTGCCGTCACGCGTCACACGGTTTGTGGACAAGGAATCCGTCGACAGTTGGTACGCCGAGGAGGCCGCCAAGGTCCTGGACCCCACGATCGAGGTCCTCGAAGCGGCTGGCGTTCCTTTCGAGCCCTGGGCCCTGGTGGGGTTTGCGCCGAAAGAGATCGTCGAACATGCCAAAAAGATCGGCGCACGCATGATCGTCATGGGGGCGCATGGTCGCGGCGTGCTGTTGGACGCGGTGATCGGGTCGGTGGCTGGGCGCGTGCTGTCGCTGGCCGAGTGTCCGGTGCTGCTCGTAAAGTCGCCTCCAAAAACGGCATAGCGGCGCGGGGCACTCGGGGCGAGAGTCATGGATTTCCGCCAATTTCGCTATTTCGTCACTGCCGCGGAGGAACTGCATTTTGGCAGGGCCGCGGAGCGGCTCGGCATCACCCAGCCGGTTCTGAGCCAGCAGATCAAGACACTGGAAACACAGCTCGGCGGCAAGCTTTTCAATCGCGAGAAGCGCCGGGTGGATCTGACGGAAATGGGGACCGCGTTTCTGGCCGAGGCAAAGGTGGCCCTGGCTGCGGCGGACAAGGCCGTCAGCGTCGCCAAGAACATCGCTCGCGGCGTGTCGGGCCATATCGGTATCGGCATTGTTGGTTCGGTCATGTACGAGCGCGACCTGGCACGCTTGTTCAGCGACTACTGTCTTGCGCATCCAGACATCACGCTGTCATTGAATGAATTGCAGGTGGTGGCGCAGATCGAAGCCGTTCGTTCGAAAGAGCTGGATCTTGCGATCGTGCGCGAACCCATTCCCGCACAATTGCTGGAGGGACTGGAACATTTCACCCTTTCGTCGCAACGCCTCGTCGCCGCACTGCCGGCCACGCATCGGCTGGCGAAATCTGGCGTGGTGAAATTACAGGATCTGGCCCAAGAGCCATTTCTCGGGTTTTCGGACCCTGACGACGTCGGCATGCACCAGGCCGTCCTGGATCTCTGCCGGCGTGCCGGCTTTGAGCCAAGGTTCTCGCAATACACCACCAATCTGACAACATTGATCAGCTTTGTCGGTGCCGGATTTGGGGTCGGTCTTGTCGTCGACCTGGTCAGCCACCTCCAGATCCCCGGGGTATGCTACCTGCCCTTGGTAGGGCTGGATACGACATCCGATCTGATTCTTGTGCATCGTCGATTCGAGCGGTCGGCGGCCGTGGGCGCATTGCTGGCGGAAGCGCGCGGCTTTGCGCGCTCTCGCATCCAGCGTGGAAAGCGCCGGACCGGATGATCGCCCAGGGTTCATCCCGATCCGGCGGCAATCACCGGTCCGCCAAAGCGGGGTGCGTGATCACTGTTCCTGGACGCGAAACGGAACCAGCACCTTGTCGATCTCAAAGAGGATCGCATCGCCGTTGAGGTTTCTGACGTAGGTCTCGAACGTCAGCATGCCGTAAACATCGTTGTGCTTTCGCTTGTCAATCAATTTGAACTCACAGAATATGGGTTCATTGGCCAGCAGGCGATTCGGATAGCGGACTTTGTCCTGCCCGTAATGCGGACTGTACGGGTCCGAGGGTGTGACCAGCGCCGCCCAGCGACTGTCGGCCATCGCGAGTGTCAGGCAGCCGGGCACGACCACCTCATCGACACCCAACTGCTGTTTGCAGAATTCTTTGTCAAGGTGGATCTTGTGGTCGTCGCCGACCAGCTTGCAGTAGGCAGCCACATCCTCGGTGGAAATGGCGAATGTGTCGGACACCACTAATTCGCCGACTTCGTAGTCCTCATAGTATTTGTTCTCAATCATGAGCTGGTTTCCTGTTTAGTTGGTATTGGGTGACGCGTTGTGAGGCGTTGCCGAGCAGCATAGCGGCTTCGGCTACGACCTCTCGAATAATTTCCGGGGCGGGAACCAACGAACACCGTTCTTCGAGCATGATTTCAGGACCTCCCAGTCCACTCGTGTTCCAGGCCCATCCGGGATTCCCCGAAGAGCCGTTCATCCATTTCCTTCAAATCCTTGGCGATCAGCGGACGAAATCCCATATGCGCAATGACGTCTCTCTCGACATCCAGGCCCGGTGCGACTTCACTTAATTCCAAGCCCTGTTGCGTCATCGAGAAAACCGCACGTTCAGTGATGAACATGACCCGCTGCCCGCGTTTGATCGCATCCCTCCCGCTGAAAGTGATTTCATCCACTGCCGGCACGAGTTTTCGGAAGCGGCCTTCATGCAGGATCTCTATTCTTCCGCCGCCCACGTTTGTTTTTATGCCGCCCGATTTCAGCGTGCCGCAAAAAACGACTTTTCGGCTATTTTGCGTGATGTTGATGAAGCCGCCGGAACCCATGATCTTTCCGTTGAACTTGTGCACATTGACGTTCCCGCTCTGATCAATCTCGGCGAAACTGACAAAGCAGATATCAAGCCCGCCGCCATCATAGAATTCGAACTGGGACGGCATATCGATGACCGCCTTCATGTTCACACAGGCGCCAAAGGCGTGGCCCTGCGTCGTGATGCCACCGATGGCGCCATGTTCGGTCGTCAGCGTGATGTGCTCGATGACGCCTTCCTCTGCCGCCACATTGCCGATTCCGTCCGCAATTCCGACACCGAGATTACCGATGTCGCCCGGCTCGGCTTCCATAAGCGCCCGGCGGGCAATCAGTTTGCGTTCGGTCAGCGGCAGGGGTTCCTGCGTATCGGTGTCGGCGATGAAGTCTCCCGAGACGAAGCGATTGACCGGGGTGCAATAGACTTGTGGCTGCTCCGGAACGACGACCAGCACATCCACCAGATAACCGGGGATCTTGACCTGCTTGGGATGGAGGCTGCCTTTTTTGACCAGGCGTGCAACCTGCGCGATCACAATGCCGCCGCTGTTGTGCGCCGCCGCGGCCATTGCATACACATCGAGCGGCGTAATTTCGTCTTCGAGCGAAATATAGCCTTCGGTGTCCGCTGTCGTGCCGCGAATGATGCAGACATCGGGCGCGATCGCCTTGTAGAAAAGGAATTCCTTCCCGTCGATCTCCATCAGGCGGACCAATTCCTCGTGAGTGCAATCGTTGACCTTGGCGCCTCTCTGGCGCGGGTCCATAAAGGTGCCCAGGCCGGTGTGCGTCAAAACGCCCGGCTGCCCGGCAGCCACGGCGCGGTACATCTGGCACATGACGCCCTGCGGATAGTTGTAGGCCTCGATTTCATTTCGCTCGGCCATCTCCGCGAAACGCGGCGATTGTCCCCAGTGGCCCATCACCGCTCTTTTGCACAAACCCGCTTGCGCCAGCGGCGAAATTCCGCGCTCAGCCCGATCACCCAGGCCCGTCGTGGCGAGAATGGTCAGGTTCTTGGGCTCTGCTGAATCCTTGTACCGATTGGCCAGCGCATTGATGAGTTCAGTGGCCTCGACGATGCCGCCACCCGCACCGCTGAATCCGACGGTGGATCCGGACTTGATCAGTTGCACGGCCTCGTCCGCCGACATCACCTTTACGCGGCCCGGCTTCACCATGTTTCCCTCCTTGGAATATCGACCATTTACGGAGCTTGCTTCTCGCCACTTGGGATGAAGAACAAGGAATGCTATTGCCGAGAATGGGGTGACAGGATCATTATGGTTGGCCGGCGGCAGGCGGAACAAGGTGAAATCCGGAGATTATCGATAGGTTTTCGATATCGTTCGCCGGCCCCGGAATATCGATGACGCGTCAATGTCACGAGCCGGCGTGCCGTAGAACATCCCGATGTGGCCGAAGATGTCAGTCTGGGCCTGTTCCCGGTAGGCATGGGTGCAAGCCAGGAAATGGCGGTCAGGCTTTATATTGTTCAATAGGCGTTGTATTATAGAATCATGAATGAAGCCCACGTTGTTTCCGCCCTCGGTGCGCTGGCCCACACTCAGCGTCTACGCGTGTTTCGTGCGCTGGTCGTCACGGGCCCTGAAGGCCTGACGCCCAGCGCTCTGGCCGAACAGCTTGATGTGGCCCGCAACACTCTGTCCTTCCACCTGAAGGAACTGGCCCGTGCGGGCCTGGTCACCATCGAGCAGCAAGGCCGCAATCTGATTTATCGCGCTGACTTTGCCCAGATGAGCAGTCTTCTTGGCTACATGACGGAGCACTGCTGCCAGGGTAGAGCCTGTGAAGTCACTGAAACCTCTCCCGCTGAAAGGAGTCTTCCATGAGGTGGTTCAAGGATGCCGCGCTGGCCTTGCGCCGCCGCATCGAGTGGCTCCTGCCGCTGCCGCGCCATCGGCTGGATGTCATGTCTCTGCAGCACGAGCGGTGCGACATCGGCAAGAAGTGGGGACGAGCATGTCCGTACACGTGACATCGGCCGCGCACCGATTGCATCATCCATGAGCCTCTTCGAGCGTTACCTGACGCTATGGGTCTTTTTGTGCATCGTGCTGGGTATCACCATGGGCCAGTCCGTGCCTGGTGTGTTCCAGGCCATTGGGCGCTTGGAGATCGCCCAGGTCAATCTTCCGGTCGGCATCCTGATCTGGGTGATGATCATTCCAATGCTGCTCAGGGTGGACTTCGGTGCATTGGGCCAAGTCAAGCAGCACTGGCGCGGCATCGGCGTGACGCTGTTCATCAACTGGGCCGTCAAACCGTTCTCCATGGCCTTGTTGGGCTGGCTGTTCATCCGCCAAATCTTTGCCGCGTGGTTGCCCGCTGATCAATTGGATAGCTACATTGCTGGCCTGATCCTGCTGGCGGCCGCCCCCTGCACGGCCATGGTGTTTGTCTGGAGCCGCCTGACGGGCGGCGATCCGGTGTTCACGCTGTCGCAGGTGGCCCTGAACGACACCATTATGGTGTTCGCCTTCGCCCCCATTGTCGGCCTGCTGCTGGGGCTGTCGTCCATCTCTGTGCCCTGGGACACGCTGCTGGTATCAGTCGGGCTCTATATCGTGATTCCGGTCATCCTGGCCCAGCTCTGGCGCCGTGCCCTGCTGGGCAAGGGGCAAGCCGTCTTTGACGCTGCGCTGGCCCGCATCGGCCCGTTGTCCATGGCGGCGCTGCTGTCGACGCTGGTGCTGCTGTTCGCCTTCCAGGGCGCGGCCATCCTCCGCCAGCCGCTGGTGATCGCCATGTTGGCCGTTCCCATCCTGATCCAGGTGCTCTTCAATTCCGGCTTGGCCTACTGGCTCAATCGCCGCGCGGGCGAGCAACACAGTGTTGCCTGCCCCTCGGCTTTGATCGGCGCGAGCAACTTCTTCGAGCTGGCCGTGGCGGCTGCCATCAGCCTGTTTGGCTTCCAGTCCGGTGCGGCGCTGGCCACCGTGGTCGGCGTGCTGATCGAGGTGCCGGTGATGCTGCTGGTCGTGCGGATCGTCAACCAGAGCCGGAACTGGTATGAAGCGGGTATCCGCCGAGGCTGACTCATGGCAGGAGCACCCGCCCGGGTCGTTGGTTCATTAGGTCTTGCTCAAACGCTGGCCTGGGGGTCTTCGTATTACCTGCCGGCTATGTTGGCAGTGCCCATGGCCCGAGAGCTGGTTGTGACCACGCCAACGGTCTACGCCGCATTTTCTGGGGCCCTGGTCGCCTCTGCGCTGGTCGGGCCTGTGGCTGGTCATGCGATTGATCGCTATGGCGGCCGCATTGTCCTGATCAGCACTAACCTTCTGTTCGCTGTGGGCCTTGTCATGCTGGGCCTCGCCCCAGGGCTCTGGATGATGGTTGCCGCCTGGATGATCATTGGCGCGGCGATGGGGTCGGGTTTGTATGAGGCCGCGTTCTCCAGCCTGGTGCGGCTCTATGGTCAGGATGCCCGAACCGCGATCACCGGCATCACGCTGATTGCTGGTTTTGCCAGCACGGTGGGCTGGCCGTTGTCTGCCTGGATGGAGGCCCAATTCGGCTGGCGGGGGGCCTGCCTTGGTTGGGCGATCATCCATCTATTTCTTGGGTTGCCGTTGAATGCCTGGCTGCCGCGCACGCCGGCCGTGGCGAAGGCGGATGAGCTCCAGGCCGGAGACCAGGTATCCGCGAATCCTGCCGGGCCTGCAACTCAGGCCCGCCCAGGGATGGTCACTGCCATCCTGGCCTTTGTGTTTGCCGCGACCTGGTTCATCAGTACCGCCATTGCCACGCACTTACCCCGGATGCTGGAGGCGACTGGCATGACCTTGGCGGTGGCGGTCGGCATCGGTGCGCTGATCGGGCCGGCGCAGGTAGCCGCCCGGTTGCTGGAGTTTGGCTTTTTGCGCACCGTCCACCCCCTGCTGTCAGCGCGTCTGGCTACGCTGGCCCATCCCATCGGCGCGGCCGTCTTACTCGCCGCGGGGCCGGCGTTGGCTCCAGTGTTCGCCGTCCTGCATGGTGCGGGCAACGGCATCCTGACCATTGCCAAGGGCACCTTGCCGCTCGCGCTGTTCGGCGCGCAGGGCTATGGTGCTCGCCAAGGCTGGTTGATGCTGCCGGCACGGGTAGCACAAGCCCTGGCTCCGTTTCTGTTTGGGCTCGCCCTCGATGCGTGGGGAGCGAATGCCCTGTGGCTGTCCGGCGCCATCAGTGTGGCAGCGTTTGGCGCCTTGATACTGCTGCGAACACCGTCAGCGTCATCGCAGGCCAATCCGTCCGGCTGAATTTTGATTTTTGTCTCTGATCACTGAGGCGTTGTCGTGGGCGTTTCGGTCGACAGACGTTTGAGGCGATGCAGCCGTTCGCGCTGCAACGTATCGGCCAGCGGCTCGGGGGTGCGGCCCAGCGCGACAGAATCGGCGGCCACGGCCTGCACGGCGGCGTCCAGGCGCGACGATCCTGCCCGCCACCATGTGGCCAGCAATTGATCGGGGGAATACGCATCCAGCTCCTGGCGCCGCAATTCGGATCGATTGAAATCCTTCAGATTCCATGTCATTACTTGCACTGCAGGAGGGCGCTGCAAGCCGCAGCGCGCTCGCCGCGCCAGGCCGGCCGCAATCACGTGAAAATCCTTCGGGTCGCTGTAGCGCAACCCGGCTTCGTAGGGGGCGGTGTTGGCCTCCATTGCGCCGGGGAAGCGCTGGTTCATGGCGTTCCATTGTTCCGCCAGCTTTTCAGGCGGAATCTGCCACAAACGCGCCGCGTTGCGGCGCCATTCCTCGCCGATGCGTTCGGTCCAGATCGGCTGGAATACGCCCTGATCGGCCACACGCAGCAGCAATTGGCGCTGCACCGTGGACATCAACACACAGGCATCGAGGACGACGAAGGAAAGGACAGAGCAGGACATGGGTGCCGCAAGGCGGTGGATGCTGTTTTTTGACCCGGGTGGACACGCCTTATTGATGCTGGACTTTACGCCTAGGTTCTCACCCACATGCGGTTCGGGATTCACCATGACTTTGGCGATCAGGTTGCCCACGCTCCTGCGCGACACCACGGTACCCTTGCAGGGCTGGCCCTTGGGGTGGCGCAATAGAACGGGTGGGTTGCGGGCTCCTTCATCCCGAGCAGACTAATCCTGCTCGCTTTGTGCGGACCTTTTCTGCTGCCGCTTGATGTGGAGCTGATGGATCTGCTCGGAGAGCTCATCATCTGGTCCGTCAACAATAGTATCCGTGATGACTTCACCGATGGGCAGAGTACGCACGCGCGAGGAAGGGGCGCCCAGAGCCAGGCGCCAACCGTGTAGCTGCTTGGAGGAGCTTGCATACACGATTCTGCCCAGCCCGACCCAACCGTGGGCCGCGGCGCACATCGAGCAATGCTCGCCTGATGTGTAGACCGTCGCCCCGGCCCTTTGCTCAGGGCGCATGTGCTGCGCGGCCCATCGCGCGATTGCGAATTCGGGATGCTGGGTGTGATCGCCACCTGAGACACGGTTACGATCCTCGAACAAGGCCTGCCCGTCGGCTGCCACCAGCACCGACCCAAAGGGCTCGTCGCCAGCCTCAAGCGCCTCCGCAGCCAGCTCCACGCAGCGGCGCAGGTGCTTGCGGTCAATTTCATTGATCATCAGCCCATCTCCTGAACGTCCATAATGTCCATACCCTACCAGCCCCTGTTGCCCGTGTCATCCGGCGTTGGTCGTGGATGAAGATATTCCCTTCGGCCAGGGCCTTGGCTTCCCGGCTGAAGCTCATGCCATGGAAATCTCGGTTCTCTACCAGGTTGTTGAGCAACATGATCTTGATGGCGAGACGGCTTACACTCGTTGATGCCGCTGGTGCGGCGGTTCTCATGGTGTCGATTCTGATGGTGTTGAACACTTCTGCGATGCGTTGTTGGGTCAGGCGATGGGCCCGGATGCCGGAAATCAGGGCGGTGTGGGCCAGGTACCCGGTGCTGGTTCTCTGGTGCCTGGCGCTGCTGCTACTTTCACCGGTGGGTAGCGTCCACGCTACAGTCCAAGATGTGGCCTTCCCGGCGCGGGTGCAGCAGGGGGCCATGGTGATCGGCAAGGTGGCCCCAAAAAGCAGGGTGATCTATGAGGGGCGCACGCTCGCCGTCACCGACTATGGCACCGTGGTGTTTGGGGTCGCGCCAGATGCCACCGGCCCCCTCCATCTGCGCGTGACCCCGCCCGGCGGCGCAGCCCTGTCCGTGGATCTGGCCGTGCAGCCGCGCGACTGGCCGGTCGAGCGGGTTAGCGGGCTACCGCCCAAGACTGTGTCGCCTCCGCCGCAGATTGCGGCGCGCATTCGTCGCGAGCAGGCCCGGGTGGCCGAGGCGCGCGCAACCAGCGATTCCGGGACGGGTTTTGCGGACGCCTTCATCTGGCCGGTGCACGGTCGCGTTTCAGGGCGCTTCGGTAGCCGACGCGTCTATAACGGGATCCCTGGCGCCCCGCATTCGGGCATGGACATTGCCGTCCCGGCTGGCACACCGGTCAGGGCGCCAGCCAGTGGCCGCGTGGTGTTTGCCGATCCCGGCCTGTATCTGACCGGCGGTACGGTGCTGATTGATCATGGCTATGGCATCGGCTCGAACTTCCTGCATCTGTCCCGCCTGGATGTCCATGTGGGTGACGTGGTGAGTCAGGGTCAGGTCATTGGGCTGGCGGGCGCGACTGGGCGTGCGACCGGACCACACCTGCACTGGGGCATGACATGGTTCGAGATGCGTATTGATCCCTTGCTGGTGCTGGATCGCACGCAGTGACTTGCCGTCGTGCTGGAACAGGCCGTGCGATCCATGTGCGCAGGCATTGGAAGGCAGACGAAGACCCGCTGCAGTGGATGCTCAGGATCCTTGAAGTTGAATTCGATGGCGCGCGCCGCCCCTGGACATGTTCTGATGCGCAGCCTGAGCGGGGTGCAGTTCAGTCAGGCGGTCATTTTCGTGGTCACAGCAGATGGACGGATGACCAACTTTTCCCGTAAAACTTGGCCATCTTTTCCGAAAACCGACAGAGATGTTGGTTTCCAGATAAGTTGGCCAATGGCATCGTTGATTCTCAAGGAGTTTTTGCTCGCTCTTCATAAAAAACTTGGCCAAGTGTTTGCGAATAGTTGGCCGATTGTAGCGTTCGCGCGATGTGGAGTAAGGGCTGTTCACGACCCTGAGCAGACTGATCCTGTTTATGCGCGGTAGCCAGCGGCGCGCTGCGATAATCGCCCCGAGGAGAAGTAAAAATAGTTCGCCGCCGCGCTTAAAGCCCGAAAATCGTTGCGTAGCGTTCGGGCTTGAAACCGACTTCAATGCCGTGCGGCATCGTCAGCACCGGGCGCTTGATCATCGTCGGCTCTGCGACCATCAGGTCGATCGCGCTGGCTTCATCCAGACCGTCGCGTGCCGCTTCAGGCAGGGCACGGAACGTCCTGCTCGCCTTGTTCAGCACCTTGTCGAGCCCTGCTTCGGCAACCCACGCCGCGACTTCGGCGCGGGTGATGCCCGCGGCGCGATAATCGTGGAATGTGAAATCAATGCCCTGCACACCAAGCCATGTGAAAGCCTTCTTCATCGTGTCGCAGTTCTTGATGCCGTAGATGGTAACCGTCATGTAGGGTGGCTCATTTTTTGGGTGTGGATCTTTTCTTGGATGGTTTACGTAGACAGCAAGCCTAGTGCGTGACGATACTCGATGGGACTGCAACTGGCCAGTGAGATCTTGATCCGGCGCTCGTTGTGTCGGTGAATATAGGCATCGATCAACAGCATTTTTGGATGCTCATGATGTGCGATCTCCTGACTCGGCTGTGTAGTCGCCAGCCTGGTTGGCACAGTAGTGGGTCGTGAGGGCCGCGCGTGACGTCCTCCCAAAACATGGACAGCCCTAAGCTGAAGAATCCGACATGTTTCGGGTCGTGGTGATATGCCTGGCAA
>NZ_JBELOI010000020.1:0-19667 GCF_040276065.1 Castellaniella sp. GW247-6E4
TGGCGGGGCCCTCCTGAGGGCTTAGTATCGCCGGATTTCTCTACTTCTGAGCTGTCCACTTTTACGGGAGGACGTCAAGGCAGCGTGTGGCCATCAGGTTTTGAAGAAAACGGTGCTGCACGGTTAGTGGTCGATCTCCTCAATTTTGAGGATAGTGGCGGTTGACTCGAAGGCCAATTTGCCACATAAGCACTTTTCTGGAGGAGAACCAGCGATGCCACAAGAAAAGAAAGTCAACCATCTCAGCATCTTCCTCATCAAACAGCAATTTACGACCAATCTCCAAGTTATAAAGGTCGAGGCCTGCGACGCGCCCGTTGAGGTTGCCATCGCGGGCCACGGGGCCGGACAGCTTTTTGTCAGGAAGAATCCTCCGTCACCGCCGAAATGGTCGGCACTATTTAAGGAGTTCATCAACCCGAAGGTTCTGGCCGTCGAGGGCGTCGCTGCTGCCTTTTTCGTCAAGATCAACGAACGCTGTTTTGTCTTGGCCTTCGGTCAGGGCGGACGCTTCCTTCTGAGAGATGATGTGATCGAAGAGCGCTTCGGGCTTCTCTGCGCTCTCAATGCCGTTGATCCCAAAACGTTCCGCTGCGTCGATGTGCAATCGCTGAATGCCATTGAGAGCCACATGCGCATCCAATCCGGCCAGGAGACGACGCCGGATCAGTTCGGCCTGAGTGTTGAGCAGGACATGCTGAAGGCCATCGTCGGCGCACCCAAGAATCCGATCCTCGGCAACCGCATGGCAGGCAGCGACGCGCTGGCTGTCTCGGTCAAGTTGGATCTTTCCGACCTCCCGTTTTTGCTCGATCAGTACCGGAAATTTTTCGAAGCCGAACTAAACGCAGAGGACTATCAATGGGTTAACAACATCTCGACAACCAAGAGTGCAGCGGTCATAAGCGTCCTCGAGAACGCCCTCGAAGCAAGAATGGCCGCAGACCAATTCGACGGCATCTGGCTGTCGATTCCGGAAATCATCGAGTGGACGATGGTCAAGGGGTTCATGTATTCACCCTACGGCGGCGGCATTCTTCACCCTGACATCAATATGGAGGGGTTTCGCGGCACTGTCGATGGACCGATCACTCTTGAGGTGCTGCGTGCGCGCCACGTTCATTGCGCCGACGCGGACCATAAGAAGGTTTTCAAGTCGTGGCCAGTATTCAAGTGCCTCTATGCGGAGATCGAACTCGACGGTGTCACACATGTCCTGAACGACGGCAAGTGGTTCAGTATCGCCAAGGATTTCGTCGAACGGACGAACCAAGACTATGCGGCGATCCCGCTGTCGAATATCAAGCTACCCGAGTACCGGGGTGGCGGAGAAGGGGCGTATAACGCACAGGTAGCAGCGCTCGAACCCGCGATCTACGACCTGCTCGATGACAAAAAGAAAGTCATGCACGGCGGAGGCCATGGCCAGGTCGAGATCTGCGATCTTTTCTCATCCAACCGCGAACTGATCCACGTCAAGATGTACGGTAAGTCCAGCGTCTTGAGCCACCTGTTCGCTCAAGGCTTCGTATCCGGTCAACTCATTCAAATCGACCCTAAATTTCGTGAGAAAGTCCGAGCACAGCTTGCGCCGTCCCACCGCGAACTTTTGAAGATCGAGCCGAAGCCGGAGCATGAATCCTTCACAATCACCTATGCCGTCATCAGCGATGCGCCAGGCGCTGACCTGTATCTACCTTTTTTCTCCAAGGTCAATCTCGTCAATACGCGCAAGGTGCTTCGGGGCTTTGGATACAAGGTCGAACTTCTAAAGATAGCTGTGAACGACGTATACGCGAAGACCGTCACAATCCCCCCGAAAAAGGGAAAGAAAAAGGCGTAGCGCGTTCACGCGCTATCGGCATCCACGACGTCGCATCACAGCCTGGACGGCAACGTTTAGCAACGATGAATGCTCGGAGAGCGCTAGGTTGCTGGCATTTTCACGAGTCCAGTCGTAAGCAGTCGTCATATATTCATGATTTGTCATGATAAATTTTATTCGCACAAATTTTTCTGATATTGAGAAGGATGTCCCTGAATGCCCTGGAATATATGAAATTTATACCTTGGGCGATGTTCCGCTGAAAGTTGGCATTAGTGTAAATCTTAGGCGACGCCTTCAGCAGCATAAGGAGTCAAGGCAAAAATACCTGTTGCTTCGCCCCAATGGGGACTGGAAAAATCCGTCAGATATCAAAAGCACACGCTCGATTTTAACCAAGCATCTTTATTTTTCGACCGCCGAAGGGTTTGATCTTAAAATCGAAGCGGATCGTCAACGATATCTTCTCGAAAACTGCTATATTCTTTTTAAAACAACGAAAAGCAGAGAGGTGGCTCGAAAAATGGAGAAGCAGTTGGAAGCCACCGGAAAATTTCGATTCGTCGGGCCAGTTAGGCCATAACATCTGCTGCGTTGAAACATCCAATGCCGGAGGATTATCCAATCGATAGCTTTGGATCGTAAACAGCCTCATCCGCAGCGGTACCTCCGTAATAACCGGCCAAACCATCCACGAACACCCGGCCAGGTTTTCTGCGAATATCGGCAAGACCGGCAACAGAGACATGACGATGAAACGCCTCGGACGGGACAAGACGATGGCCGACCCGTAGCGCAGCGGTCCGGCCCCGGCGCTGGATGGGATCAGCGGCATTCCGGAAGACGGCGATCAGGCGGAACTGCTGACCGCGCTGCGCCACCTTGCGCAGGCGGCTGACGGCGCCACTGCTGGATGCGCCAGCCTTGGAAAATTAATCCCCGGGACCGCCCCCTTGCGATGAAAGTGCCCGTATACTCGTGCGGGTATCGACACATCCGTATACAGGTGACCCCCGGTCACCGCAAGATTACGTCTCATGGCCACCGTTTCCTCACGCCGCCGTACGATCCTGGCCTTGGGCCTGCCGGTTTTGCTGATTCTGGGGGCCATCCTCTGGTTCGCCAGCCGGCCGCGCGCTGTCCTGGTCCCCGCCCCCAACCCCGCCACGGCCGCCGTTCCGGTGCGCATGGCGTCCGTCGAGCGGCGCGACGTGCCGATCCGCGTGCTGGGCGTGGGCAATGTCGAGGCCTGGGCCAGCGTGACAGTGCAGGCCCGCATCGATGGTCAGCTCGAGCGCATCGGATTCACCGAGGGGCAGGACGTCACCGAGGGTCAGCTCATCGCCCAGCTCGATGACCGTGTGCAAAAGGCCCAGCTCGACCAGGCACTGGCCCAGCAGGCGCGCGACCGCGCATCGCTGGAGTACGCGCAGCAGGACCTGCGCCGCTACGAGACGCTGGTCAAGCGCGACGCGATCACCCCCCAGACCCTGGACGCCCAGCGCGCCCAGGTCGCGCAATTGCAGGCGACCCTGCTCTCGGACGCCGCCCAGGTCGCCGCGGCGCGCACCCAGCTCTCGTACACGCGTATCACCGCGCCCATCAGCGGGCGCGCGGGCGCGCTGTTGATCGATCCGGGCAACATCGTGCGCGCGGCGGCCAACCAGGGCGTGGTGGTCATTAATCAGGTCGATCCGGTTGCGGTGTCCTTCACGGTGCCCGACAGCGTCTACGCGGAGGTCAACCAGGCCCTGCGCGAAGGGCGGGCCATGCGGGCCCTGGCCTACACCGCCGGCGGCGAGCAGCCGCTGGCCGAGGGCCGGGTGGTGCTGGTCGACAACCAGATCGATGCGCAAAGCGGCACGCTGCGCCTGAAGGCGCGCTTCGACAATCCCGGCCATGCGCTGTGGCCCGGCCAGTACGTGGACCTGCGCCTGATCCTGGGCGAGCGGCGCGGGGCGCTGGTCGTGCCCTCGCGGGCCGTGCAGCGCGGCCCCGAGGGACCGCTGGTGTATGTGGTGGACGCGGCGGGCGTCGCCCAGGTCCGGGCCGTCGAGATCACCCTGATCCAGGACGAGCTCGCGCTGATCGGCAAGGGCCTGTCCGAGGGCGAGCGTGTCATCACCGACGGCCAATACAAGGTGCGTCCGGGGGCGCATGTGGCCGAGGCGGCGCCCGCCACGGCCCCGGCGCCCGCCGCGCCACCTGTGAGCCCGGGCGCCGACCCGCAGGCGAGTGGGCCGGCCAGCACCGTGGCCGCCGACCCCGAGGCCGCGCCGCTGGCCGGCGCCTCGGCGGGCGCCGCCGTCCCGCCTGCCGGGGATGATGGCGATACCGGCGCGGGGCAGGGGGGCGAAGCCCCGAGAGGCCGGCCTTGAACCTCTCGGCGATCTTCATCCGGCGGCCCATCGGCACCTCGCTGCTGGCCATCGCGCTGTTCCTGGTGGGCCTGGCGGTGTTCCCGCTGCTGCCCGTGGCCTCGTTGCCGCAGGTCGATTTCCCCACCATCCAGGTGACGGCGAAACTGCCCGGGGGCGATCCCGAGACGATGGCCACCAGTGTCGCTCAGCCGCTCGAGCGCCAGTTCTCGACCATCGCGGGCCTGGCGCAGATGACCTCCGAGAACGCCGCCGGATCGACACGCATCACCTTGCAGTTCGAGCTGGACCGGGACATCGACGGTGCCGCCCTCGACGTCCAGACCGCGATCAACGCGGCCGCCCGCCAGTTGCCGGCCAACCTGCCCAATCCGCCGACCTTCCGCAAGGTCAATCCCGCCGACTTCTCGATCCTGATCCTGACCATCCAGTCCGATGTGCTGCCGATCACCGAGGTCAACGACTACGCCGACAACATCTTTGCCCAGCAGCTCTCGCAGATCGAGGGCGTGGGCCTGGTCAATATCTGGGGCCAGCAAAAGCCCGCCATCCGCATCCAGGTCGATCCGGTCAAGCTCGCCAGCCTCGGGCTGGACCTCGAGGCCATCCGCGGGGTGATCGCCACCACCACGGTCAACCAGCCCAAGGGCATGATCGACGGGCCTTCCCAGAGCTATTCCGTCTACACCAACGACCAGATCCTGTCGGCCGAGCCCTGGAACGACGTGGTGCTGGCCTATCGCAACGGCGCGCCGGTCCGGGTGCGCGACGTGGGCGTGGCCGTGCCCGGCGCCGAGGACAGCAAGCAGGCCGCCTGGGCCTTCGGCGGCCTGGGGGCCGACGTCGAGGACCGCGCCATCGACGGGCGCACCCTGCTGATCGGCATCACCAAGCAGCCCGGGGCCAACGTCATCGAGACGGTCGAACGCATCAGGGCCGCGATGCCGCGCCTCATGGCCTCGATACCGCCCACCGTGCACGTCAGCACCCTGATCGACCGCACCCAGAACATCCGCGCCTCGGTGCACGAGGTCGAGCTCACGCTGCTGCTGTCCATCACCCTGGTGGTGATGGTGATCTTCATGTTCCTGCGCAACCTCGCCGGCACCCTGATCCCCAGCGCCACCGTTCCGCTCGCCCTGCTGGGCACCATCGCCGTGATGTATCTGCTGGGCTACAGCTTGGACAATCTGTCGCTGATGGCCCTGACGATCTCGGTGGGCTTCGTGGTCGACGACGCCATCGTCATGCTCGAGAATATCTACCGCCACATCGAGGAGGGCATGCCGCCCATGGAGGCGGCCCTGAAGGGGTCGCGCGAGATCGGCTTCACCATCGTCTCGATCTCGGTCTCGCTGATCGCGGTCTTCATCCCGCTGCTGCTGATGGGCGGCATCGTCGGCCGGCTGTTTCGCGAGTTCGCCATGACCGTCAGCGTCGCCGTGATGGTCTCGGTCCTGGTGTCGCTGACGCTCACGCCCATGCTGTGCTCGCGCTACCTCAAGGCCCACGACCCGCGCCGCCGGCACGGCCGCCTGTACCTCGCCTTCGAGCACGGCTTCGAGCGCATGCTCGGCCTCTACCGGCGCGGCCTGGACCTGGTCCTGCGCCATAGCTTCATCACCCTGTGCAGCTTCATCGCGACCGTGGCGGCCACGGTGGCCCTGTTCATCGTCATCCCCAAGGGCTTCTTTCCCGAGCAGGACACGGGTTTCATATTCGGCCTGGCCGAGACTTCGCAGGATGCGTCCTTCGACGCCATGAACGAGCGCATGATGGCCCTGGCCAAGGTGGTGGGGCAGGACCCCGACGTCATGGCCTACGGGATGAGCAGCAACCAGCCGACCTTCAACACCGGGCGCTTCTTTATCAGCCTGCGGCCCAAGAGCGCCGGGCGCGAAGCCTCGGTGCAAGAGGTCATGGCCCGGCTGCGCCCGGCCTTGAACGAGGTCCCGGGCATCCGCCTGTTCATGCAGGCCGGCCAGGACATCAACGTGGGCGGACGCCTGGCGCGCACCCAGTACCAGTACACCCTGATGGACGCCGACCTCAACGAGCTGAACACCTGGGCGCCGCGCCTGCTGGCGCGCCTGCGTGGCCTGCCCGAGCTCGTCGACGTGGCCAGCGACCAGCAAAATGAGGCAGCCACCGCCGTGGTGACCATCGACCGCGCGCGCGCCGCCAGCCTGGGGATCTCGCCCGCGCTCATCGACAACACCATCTACAACGCCATCGGCCAGCGCCAGGTGGCCCAGTACTTTACCCAGATCAACAGCTACCAGGTGATCCTCGAGGTCACCCCCGCGTTGCAGCGCGATCCCGATCTGTTCTCGAAGCTGCGCATCACCTCGCCGCTGACCGGGCAGCAGGTGCCGCTCTCGAGCCTGGTGCGGGTGGATACGTCGGAATCCGGCTACCTGTCCATCAACCACCAGGGCCAGTTTCCGGCGGTCACCCTGTCGTTCAACCTCGCCGAGGGCGCTTCGCTGGGCGATGCGGTGCGCGCCATCAAGCGCGTCGAGGCGAGCATGGCGCTGCCCCAGGGCCTGGTCGGCTCGTTCCAGGGCACGGCCCAGGCCTTCGAGCAGTCCCTGGCCTCACAGCCCTACCTGATCGCGGCGGCCCTGGTGGCGGTCTACATCGTGCTCGGTCTGCTGTACGAGTCCTACATCCATCCGCTGACCATTCTGTCGACGCTGCCCTCGGCCGGTGTCGGGGCCCTGCTGATCCTGATGGCCAGCGGCTTTGACTTCACCGTGATCGCGCTCATCGGCATCATCCTGCTGATCGGCATCGTCAAGAAAAACGGCATCATGATGATCGACTTTGCGCTGCATGCGGAACGCGAGCGCGGCCTGCCGCCGCGCGAAGCCATCTATCAGGCCTGCCTGCTGCGCTTTCGGCCCATCATGATGACCACGCTATGCGCGCTGCTGGCCGGCTTGCCCCTGATGCTGGGCACCGGCGCGGGCTCCGAGCTGCGCCAGCCCCTGGGCTATGCCATGGTCGGCGGCCTGATCCTGTCGCAGGCGCTGACCCTGTTCACCACGCCGGTGATCTACCTGTACCTGGACCGGGCGCATTACTGGTACATGCGGCGCAAGGACCTGCGCCGGGCGCGCCGTCGGCGCGCCGCCCGCCTCAGCGACGCGCGACCGACGTCAGGCCCGCCACCAGTTGGTCGATAAAGAAGGTGTACAGCACGGCGATCGGGATGCTGGCGATCAGGGCCCCCGCCAGCAGCGGCCCCCAGTGATAGACATCGCCGCGGATCAGCTCGGTGGGCACGGCGATGCCGATGGTCTTGTCGGCCGTGTGCGTGACGAAGGCCAGGGCGTAGATGAACTCGCTGGTCGATAGCGTGAAGGCGAACACCACCACCGTCATGAGGCCGGGCAGCGCCAGCGGCAGCACCACGTGCATAAAGGCACTGAAACGGCCGTGGCCGTCGATCATGGCCTGCTCCTCGATGTCGCGCGGAATCCCCTTGAAGAACCCCATCAGCAGCCAGGTGCAGAACGGCACCGTGAAGGTCGGGTAGGCCACGATCAGCGCCCATAGGGAATTCTGCAGGCCGAGAAAGGCGATGACCTTCGAGAACGGGATGAACAGCAGGGTGGGCGGCACCAGGTAGCTGAGAAAGATGCCGATTCCCAGGGTCTCGCCCCAGCCGCCCGCGATGCGCGCCAGGCCGTAGGCCGCCGGCACCGACAGAACCAGGGTGATCGCCACCACCGCCAGGCCCACATAGGCGGTGTTCAGCAGCCACTGCACGAATTGCGTCTGCTCGAACAGCAGGCGCAAATTGTCGAGCGTGGGCGCCTGCGAGAACCAGAACGGATTGATCTCGGGCGAGAAAATGTCCGCCTGCGTCTTGAAGCTGGTGATCAGCATCACATAGAAAGGCAGGGCCGCGAACACCACGAACAAGGCCGTGGCGAGGTACAGGCCGCCCCTGCGCGCCGGGTGGTGGTCGGCGTGCGCGGGCGGCGTGGTCAGGGATGGAGCACTCATGGGTGGCCTCAGATTTCCCGCCGGCGGATCAGTGCCAGGATCACGATCGAGACCGCCGCCAGCACCGGCAGCAGGAACAGGGCGGTGGCCGCGCCGCGTCCCAGCGATCCACCCTGCACGCCGGTGAAGAACGCCAGCGTCGGCAGCACCTGCGTGGCGTTGGCCGGCCCACCGCGCGTCAGGATGAACACCGTGACGATGTCCGTGAAGACGAACACGAAGGTAAACAGGATCGTCACGCCGAACACCGGGATGAGCATGGGCAGGATGACGTGGAACAGCCGCCGGAAGTATCCCGCGCCGTCGATTTCGGACTGCTCGAGGATGTCGCGCGGCACGCCGTTGAGCCCCGCCAGGATGATGACCGTGGCGAGCGGCAGCAGGCGCCAGACGTTGACCAGGATGATGGAGAACAGGGCCAGGCCGCTGCGCCCCAGCCAGAACGTATTGTCGAAGTCTCCGAACAGCGCCCCCGGATGGCCCAGCAGTCCCAGGCCGCGCAGGACCCAGTCGATCGGGCTGAAGGTCGAGTCCAGCATCCACAGCCAGGCGATCGCGCTGAGCGAGGCCGGCGCCGTCCAGGGCAGCAGGATCAGAAAGCGGACCAGCCACTTGCCGCGGACCGGGCGCATCAGCAGCTCGGCCTGAATCGTCCCGAGGACCAGCACGCCGATGAGTGTGCTGAGGGTGATGTTGAAGGTATTGCCGATGGCGCCCATGAAGTCCGGCGTATCCAGCAGCGCCCGGAAGTTCTCCAGGCCGATGAAGCGCATCACCGGGCTGCCGGTGGTGACGTCGTTCAGGCTGTAGACCACCGCCAGCACGATCGGGACGCCCAGCATCACGGTGATGTAGAGGATGGCGGGCAGCACCATGCCCATGGCCAGCAGTGTGTCGCGCTGGCCCAGGCTGAGGCGGGACGTGTGCATCATCCCGCCGCCTCGCGCCGTCCTGTGCGCGCATCAAAGCGCCGCATCCGCTCGCGCGCCACGCAGAACGTCGCGGATTCGCCCGCCGCCAGCCCCGCCGCGCCGCGCTCGGGCAGCCTCAGGATGATTTCGCCGCGCCCGCCGTCCAGCTCCGCGTAGACCAGCGCATCGGCGCCCAGCGCCTCGACCTGGCGGATCGTGAGGGGCAGCGGGTAATGCCGCTCGGGCATCGGTCCGTCCGGCCGCCAGGCGTCCTCCGGATGGAAGCCCAGCAGCCAGTCGCCCTCGGTGATCAGGTTCATCGGCGGCGATCCCATGAACTGCGCGACAAAGGTATTGGCCGGCTCGTGATAGATCTCGTGGGGCGTGCCGACCTGCTCGATGCGGCCGTGGTTCATCACCGCCACCCGCTGGCCCAGGCCCATCGCCTCGACCTGGTCATGCGTGACGTACAGCGTGGTGATGCCGGTTTGCTGGTGCAGGCGCTTGAACTCGCGCCGCGCCGCGTGGCGCAGCTTGGCATCCAGGTTCGACAGCGGTTCATCCATCAGGAACAGGCTGGGTGTGCGCACCAGTGCGCGGGCCAGGGCCACGCGCTGGCGCTCGCCGCCGGACAGCTCGCGCGGCTTGCGCGCGAGCAGGTGGTCGATGCCGAACAGTTTGGCTGCCCACATGACTTTTTCCCGGATCTGGGCCGCCGGCAGGCGACCCGCCTCCAGCGGAAAGGCGATGTTGCCCGCCACGGTCTTGTGCGGATACAGCGCATAGCTCTGGAACACCATTGCGATATTGCGCCGGCGCGGCGGCTCGTCGTTGGCCACCTGGCCGTCGATGCGGATCGTCCCGGACGAGGGCCGCTCCAGGCCCGCGATGGTGCGCATCAGCGTGGTCTTGCCCGAGCCCGAGGCCCCGAGCAGGACGAGGAATTCCCCGTCGGGGACCTCGAGGCTGACATCGTCGACGGCCTTGACTTTGCCGCGTGCGTAGGTCGTGCTCAGGCGTTCGATGCTCAGGCTGGCCATGCGGTTTCCTTTACGCCTTGCCGCCGCCGATCAGCCCGCGCCCGCGCCACTGGGCATAGATGGATTTCGCCTGCCCGGCGGCCTCGTCCACCGCCTGCTCGGGCGTGAGGTCGCCGCGCGCGGCCTTGGCCATCATATTGGGCAGAATGAAGGTGTTGAACACCTCGCCCACCGCCGGGTTCGAATAGCCCGGATGGCCCAGGTTCGTCGTCCATTCCGTGGCCGAGGTGAGGGGCTGCAGCTTGCCCTCGGCCTCGCCGTCCAGGCGGAACGGGTCCTTGGCGAACCACGCATCATTAAGGTTTTTCAGCGTCTGCGCCCCTTGGACCGCCGGATAGCCCCGGTCGCCCGTGGGCACCGTCGTATCGAAATAGCTGGGCGTGTTGTAGAGCTTGCTGTGGTACATCGCCTGGTCGTAGTTCTCGGTCAGGTGCAGGACGAATTGCTTGGCGAGGTCCTCGCGCGCCTTGGCGAACTTGGGGATGATGTAGTTGTACAGCACGTGCACATTGGCCCAGCGGTCGCCGCGCGGGCCAGCCAGCGGGCCGGTGAAAAACACATCCTTGGCGATGTCGGGCTTGGTCTGCTGGGCCGAGCGGTAGGCCGATATCGAGTTCACGATGTACGAGGCCTTGCCCGCGATCAGATCCTGGTTGTTCGAGGCCGCGTTCCAGGCGAACACCGCCGGCGTCATGGTCCGGTGATACAGGTCCACCATGTACTTCACCGCCTCGATGGCGCGTGTGCGGTTCTCGCCATCGCCCAGGATCACATTGTCGTCCTCGTCCTGCACCGAGGCGCCCCAGGACCACAGGACCGAGCGCGCCACCATGTTCGAGTCCAGTTCCTGCGACATGCCGATGCCGACCTGCACGCCTTGATCCTTGCGAATTTTCTCGCCGATCTCGAGCAATTGCATCCAGGTGTCGGGGCCATTTGCCAGGCCCGCCTTTTCCCACAGGCTGCGCCGGTAGTCGCCGCAGTCGATGGTCCAGCCGTGGCAGAACGCGTACCAGGACTTGACCACGGGGTTGTAGGAGATTCGCGGGATGACGCCGAACACTTTGCCGAATTGCTTGGCCGCCTGCTGATTGATGTCGGCCATGTCCAGGACATTGGGCGTGAACTGGGCCGCCTCGGGGCCGAGTTCGATGATGTCGTGGCCCGAGCCGGCCGACATTTCGGAGGTCGTGGTGGTGACCAGGTCGCCGATATTGATGTGGTCGACGACGACCTGTACGCCATGGGCCTCGCCCCAGGCCTTGGCGAAGGCATCGAACCATGTGTCGTAGGTCGGTACGAAATGGCTCCATTGCAGGATCTTCAGGGTTTTGCCGGCCGCCAGGGCGCGCAGAGGAATCAGCGGGGCGCCGATGGCCGCGAGGCCGGCCAGGCCGCCAGCCTGCAGGATGCGGCGCCGCGTGGCGTCATGACGGGCGGCAAGGCGGGAAGCGAGAGGGCGATCCGGGCCGGGATCGAGGGTATGGGGTGACATGACCTGCCTCCTTGTGGGAAGGAGGGGGCAGGTCGTCAGGTGAGATGCTGCATGCGGCGGCGCTACCCCCCCGGATGATGGGAAGAGAGCTGCGTAGCGGTCATATTTCAGCCAGGCGCGTCACGCAAGGACTTGGAGCGAGTTTAGTACTGATTGTTTCGTTCGAGCGCGAGATTTAGGGGTAAACCATGATTCAACCGGTCGTGGTCATCCAGTGACTGGCCTCGGTGGGCTCAGGCGGTCGGCGCCGCCAGGGCCTGGACACATTCATTGACCAGCTCCGGACCCCGGTAGATCAATCCGGTGTAGAGCTGCACCGCGTCGGCGCCGGCCTGCATCTTTTCCACCGCCTGGCGGCCCGACTCGATTCCGCCCACCCCTATGATGGCCGTCTCGCGGCCCAGGTGCTCGCGCAGGCGCCGGATCACCGTCAGCGACAATGCGTGCACCGGTGGGCCCGACAGGCCGCCCGCCTCGTCCTCGTAGGGCAGGCCGCGCACCGCCTCGCGCGCCAGCGTCGTGTTGGTGGCGATGATGCCGTCGATCCCGTGGCGTGGCACGAGCTCGGCAATCGCATCGATCCCGGCCTCGTCCAGATCGGGCGCGATCTTGATCACCAGCGGCGTGCGCCGCCCGTGTTGGTCGGCCAGCGCCTCGCGCCGCTCGCGCAGCGCCCCCAGCAGCGCATCCAGCGCGTCGTGGCTTTGCAGGCTGCGCAGATTGCGCGTGTTGGGCGAGGAAATGTTCACCGTCACATAGTCCGCGTGCGGATACACCCCGTCCAGGCCCATCAGGTAATCGTCGATCGCGCGCTCGATCGGCGTGTCGGCGTTCTTGCCGATGTTCAGGCCCAGGATGCCGCCCTCGGCGCGCCAGCGGCTGCGCCGCACATTGGCGATGAAGGCGTCCAGGCCGTCGTTGTTGAAGCCCATGCGGTTGATCAGGCAGCGCGCGCGCGGCAGGCGGAACATGCGCGGCTTGGGGTTGCCCGGTTGCGCCCGGGGCGTCACCGTGCCCACCTCGATGAAGCCGAATCCCAGCCCCGACAGCGCATCGATGTAGGCGCCGTTCTTGTCCAGGCCCGCGGCCAGGCCCACCGGATTGCGCAAGTGCAGGCCCATCACCGTGCGCGGCAGGGCGGGGCGCCGCGTCAGCAGCGCGCGCGTGACACCGCAATCGTGCGTCCGGCGCAGCATGCTCAGCGTCAATTCGTGCGCACGCTCGGCGTCCATGGAAAACAGCGCAGCGCGCGCAAGCGGATAGGCTTGAAACAGAAAAGGCATGGGCATCCGAGGTGGTTGGGAGGGTGGGCAGACGCCTATTTTACCGATCGGCCGGCGCAATGGGACACGCCGACCCGCGAGGCGGCATTGCGCGGCGCGGTTACCAGCGTGTTGGTTTGCGGATGGGGTTCCCGCCGACCGGGATCACAATGTCCGGCATTTGGGAGTTGGCCAATGCGCGTTTGTCTCCAGGACGGTGGCATGCCGCTGGCCGTTGATGGGAGGGTATAGTTTCTTCGTGACAATATGACTGGAAAATTGCCCTTTGATGATCTCAAGCTCGGGGATATGAGCGCGCAGAGCCCGAAAGAACACCTGTTGGCGAATATGCACATCGGGGTCAGAGGGTTTGGGGCTGACATCCGCCGTGAAGTATTTGATGCAGTTGATATCGTTTTCCGGGCGGAGAACTTTCTGGCATAAGCTTTTGAGGTCCAGCCATTTGAAACCCGTGCTTTTCAGCGTCGAGTAGTAGAGATTGAAACCGTCGATGTAGACAGATGTTCTTCTCATTGTTGAAAACCTAAAAGCAAGGGCCTCCGAAGAGGCCCCGCAGCCCATGTCTAAGACATGGGGGTTATCACGCTCCAGCTTAGCAAGTTGCGGGTCGTTACGCAAGAGCCTTACCCAATATCAGATGCGTCTGAATGGCGCCTGCGATAGAGTGTGCAGTATTTTTTGCGGCTTCTCAATGCGGCTGCGTCGAAATTGTCCTATGGAACACGACGCAGCCCTCCCAGGTCGATCATCAGCGCGGTGCCGGTTCGATCCAGACGCCGCCGCGCAGGATCTGGTGGGGCCGGAAGCGCGACTTGTAGGCCATCTTGTGGCTTTCCTCGATCCAGTAGCCCAGGTACAGCCATTGCAACCCCAGGTGCCGGCAGTAATCCAGTTGCCACAGAATCCCGTAGGTGCCCAGGCTGCCCCGCCAGTCGGGATCGTAAAAGGTATAGACCGCTGAAATCCCGGTGTCCACGCGGTCCATGATCGCCACCATGCGCACCACGCCGTCGGCGTCGGTGAATTCCGCCATGTCCGAGCGCACCCGGCTGGTCAGCAGGAATTGCGTGTATTGCGCCTGGTCGTCCTGGTCCATGCCCGCGCCGGGGTGACGCCGCGACTGGTAGCGTTGGTACAGGTCGAAATGGCGCGCGTCCCAGTGCAAGGGAGAGACCTTGACCCGCATCGCGCGCATACGGTTCCAGAGCTTGCGCTGCGTGCGGTCGCGCTGAAAGCGGCGCACGTCCACGCGGATCGGGATGCAGGCCTGGCAGGTATCGCAGTCGGGGCGATAGGTAAACAGGCCGCTGCGGCGGAACCCCTGCTCGATCAGGCGCGAATAGGCGGCGTCGTCGACCAGGTGCGCCGGCGCGGCCACCTCGGAACGCGCCATGCGCCCGGGCAGATAGCTGCAGGGATAGCTGGCGGTCGTATAGAACTGCAGTTTCCTGAAGATCGATTCGCTGGGATTGCTCATGGCCGCGCCTGGATGGGTCATGGCTATTGTGGCATCCGGACTATTCCTCGTCCAGGCTCGTCCCGTCCATCGTCAGCCGCCCGCGCGGCCAGGGCGGCGGCGCCTCGTCCCTGAGGGCCGCCAGGCGGGCCAGGAACCGCGCGCGCGGCACCGGCGCCGCGCCCAGGCGGGCCAAGTGCGGCGTCTCTTGCTGGCAGTCGATCCAGGGCACCCCGTGACGGCGCAGATGCGCCACCAGGTACGCCAGTGCCACCTTGCTCGCGTCGGTCGCGCGGCTGAACATCGATTCCCCGAAAAAGCACCGCCCGATCGAGACTCCGTACAGGCCGCCGGCCAGGCGTCCGTCGATCCAGGTTTCGACGCTGTGCGCCCGTCCCATGCGGTGCCAGGCCTCGTAGACGGCGATGATGTCCGGCGTGATCCAGGTCGCGTCGCGGCCCGCGTCCGCCGGCGTTGCCGGCCAGGGAATGCCCGCGCGCGCCGCGCCGATGCCCAGGCGCTCGTCGTGGCGTTGCGCGCAGGCGCGGATCACCTCGCCAAAGGCGAGATCGGTCGTGACCCTGAGCGGGGCGTCCGGTGCCCGCGGATCGCGGTTGAACTGGCGCACGCGCTTGGCGAGCGAATGCGAGATGCGCAAGTCGGCGCAGGACAGCACCATGCGCGGATCCGGGCTCCACCACAGCACGGGGTCGCCGGGGCTGTACCAGGGGAACAAGCCCTTGCGGTAGGCCTCGTCCAGGCGCGCCGGCGACAGGTCCAGCCCCGCCGCCACCAAGCCGCCGGGCAAGCCGGCCGAGGGGTCGGGCAAAGGGGTGTCGGCATCGATCCAGGTCAGCCGCATGGCGTGCCCGCCAGTGTCCTCAGTCCGGGAAACGGAAGTCGATCGCGTAGCGGTGCGTGGGAAAGGTCCCATCACGGCGATCGTTCAGATAGTGCTCCAGGGTCGTGTGGACCGTGCGGAACGACAGTTCTTTCCAGGGGATGGCGTCCAGGGGAAAGAATCCGGCCTCAAGCGTTTCCGGCCCTGGCGCGAGCTGTGGCCCCAACACGTCGGCCAGGTAGTAGAAGTGCACCTGGTTCACTGAGGGCACGTCAATCACGGTAAATAAGGATCGGATCCGGATCCGCGCGCCCGATTCCTCCTGGTTTTCCCGCTCAGCGCCCTGTTCGGTGGTCTCGCCCAGCTCCATGAAGCCGGCCGGCAGCGTCCATTTTCCATGACGCGGCTCGATCGCCCGGCGGCACAGCAGCACGCGGTCGTCCAGGATGGGCACCACGCCCACGACATTGCGCGGATTCTGATAGTGCACCGCGCCGCAGTGCGTGCACAGGTCGCGGATGCGGTTGTCGTCGGGCGGAATCTCGCGGCTGAGGGTGTGGCCGCATTGCGAGCAGAACCGCTGTGTGCGCGGGGCGGGGTGGTAGAAGGCGGGGTCGGGCGAGCTCATGCGGGGATTTTAGCGCGGGACCGGGCCGATCAGTATGTGGAGCTCAGTCGCCGAACACCTCGTCCAGGGTCGTGGCGTCGAGGATATTCAGCGACCAGGTCTCGAGTTGCTCGGCAGTCGCCGCGCGGACGCGTTCGGTCGCTGTATCGGGAATGGCGCCGAACCGGCGGGCCAATAGCCGCAGCAGCAGCTCGGCCTGCCCTTCAACGCGTCCCTCGGCACGTCCCCGCCGCAAACCAACCCGCTCAGGTGTGGTGATGTATGTCATTGCATGCTCCTGTTCCAGGGCTTCCAATGCCCGCATATAGTCTGGTTCCAGCGCCTCGGGCAGGGCGATCATCCAGTCGACCAGCCTGACCAGGGCGTCGATGTCGCCGCGGGCGTATCCGTCGCCGGCCAGGCGGCGCATGAGGTCGACCTTGGGGTCAAGCCTTGCCGCCTTGCGGCGAAACCGCAGGGCGGTCAACTGCGCCATGACGACCATGGCAAACGGATTGGAGGGTGCCAGGGCCTCGAGGGCGTCCCAGCGGTCCAGCCATTGTGCCATGTGCACCACTGGAAAGGTGAACCGCACCCCCTGGCCGAGGAACTCGTCGTGGTGAACCAGGTGTGAATCGCCGCCGCGGCTGGCGGTGAGGATGCCCAGGCATCAGCGGGGAGGGTACAAACCCGCACGGCGGATGCGTTCGACGTTGGGATGCAGCATGACAGGCTGGCGTCGGAACCGCAACGTCGGAGAGCGGGAGATTCAATCCCCGAACACCTCGTCCAGGGTCGTGGCGTCGAGGATATTCAGCGACCAGGTCTCGAGCTGCTCGGCGGTCGCCGCGCGGACGCGTCCGGTCGCTGTATCGGGAATGGCGCCGAACCGGCGGGCCAATAGCCGCAGCAGCAGCTCGGCCTGCCCTTCGACGCGTCCTTCAACTCGTCCCTCGGCGCGTTCGCGTCGGAGATAGACCCGCTCGGGTGTCGTGATGTATGTCATTGCATGCTCCTGTTCCAGGGCTTCCAATGCCCGCATATAGTCTGGTTCCAGCACCTCGGGCAGCGCGATCATCCAGTCGACCAGCCGGGCCAGGGCGTCGATGTCGCCGCGGGCGTATCCGTAGCCGGCCAGGCGGCGCATGAGGTCGACCTTGGGGTCGAGCCGTGCCGCCTTGCGGCGAAACCGCAGGGCGGTCAACTGCGCCATGACGACCACGGCAAACGGATTGGAGGGTGCCAGGGCCTCGAGGGCGTCCCAGCGGTCCAGCCATTGTGCCATGTGCACCACCGGAAAGGTGAACCGCACCCCCTGGCCGAGGAATTCGTCGTGGTGGACCAGGTGGGAATCGCCGCCGCGGCTGGCGGTGAGGATGCCCAGGCTGTAGAGGGCGTGATTGCCGGATCCGCCGTAGCGGTCCTCGAGGCGGTAGCGATACTGATACATGCGCCGGGCAAAGAGGCGCCTGGCCTTGGGGCCGCTGGTGCCACCCTGGACCTCGATGTGGATCAGCAGCCTGGCGAACCGGCCATCGCGGCAGCGCACGAGGATGAGCTTGTCGGTGTAGAGGCGGCCGGGGCTGAGGGGGCCGGGAAGCGCTCGGAGGCGGCCCTGGTCGGGCGCCGGGTCCTGTCCGTCGGGCGACCCGGGCGCAAGCCGCCGAGGCCCGGCGAGGGCCTGTAATTCTTTATTCAAAAGGCGCCGAAACGGATCCAATGATCACTGTGGAAAATACGGCTGCCTGGCCAAAGGGCCAAGCGTCAAGACGAGCCCGCCGTCGCCGGCGCACAGCAGCGCCTCAGTCAATCCAGGCCGGGCAGCCCCGCGCGCAGACTTTCGATCTGTTTCCTCCTTTCCAGGACCGCAATCTGGTGATCCAGGCCGGCGAGTTCCTCTTCCTGGGCCTTGGTCCTCTGGGTGGCCGCCTCGCTTGCGCGTGCCTCGCGGGCCTTGGCGCGCAGCTCGGCCGCCTCGCCGAGGGAGGCAGAGGCCGCCGACAGGCTGCCGGCCATATGCTCGGCGCGAGAGTCGGCGCCAAAATCCAGCTTGCTCATCGAGCCATCCTCGTCGAACGCCACCTCGATATTGTTCCGGTCAAAGCCCCGGTTCTCGAGCCACACCAGTCCCTTGGTCCCGAACTGGGGCAGCTTGATCGGGCCTTGGGTCTCGATGCGTGGCAGGCTGGACGGCCTGGTGTCCTCGACCCATACCTTGCCATAGGCTGGTGTGCGATATACCGCGCCCTGCCGGACCGCGTCGCCCGCCAAATCCGTACGGGCCATCGGCGCAGCCGCCCCGTTGCCGCCCGGCACCGGCTGGGCGGCGGCCACGAGTGGCTGCACGCAAGCCTGCAAGGAAAAACGCGCGTCATCCGACACATTGGTGACGGGCTGCAGGTTTTCTCGTTGAGCGAAGGTGTCCAGGAAAACCTTCTGGCGGGCGTCCAAGGGCTTGCAGATCGGCGAGGCCTGCCGCGTGGGCGCCCATGCGGTCAGGCGCAGCTTGATCGTGAGCGACCGGGTCAAGGCGGCCAATTGTGCCTCGAGGCCCGCCAACTGGGCAGAGTCCTCGGGCAAGACCTTGACGGTTTCCTTGGTCGATTCCTTTGTGGTTTCCTTGGCGGTTTCCTTGACCAACCCGGCCCTGGCGTGCGGGATATGCAAGACCAGCAATTCGTTGCGTGTCCTGATGTTCTTGTTGATGGCCCCGCAGAGTGCGGCCAGGGGCCCGGTGGCTGCCTTTTCCCCACCCTGGACCTGCAGGCCCGGCATTGCCTGCCCCGCAACACTCGCCTTGTATAGATTCAGCGCGGTATTGACCACCGACCCCGCGACCTCGCCCGTTCGATCCTCGATATTGGCGCTGATGGTCTTGATCATCCCGTTTGGATGCAGGGTGACCCCCGCCGTCGTGGTCTTTAGCGCGGAATTCAGCTTGGCATAGTCGAGGCTGTAGGTCTCGCTGGGATCGGGTACGAAATAGCTGCGGATCGTGCCGTCGGCCAGCTCGTAGGCCAAGGGACCATCGGGCGAGCCCACCTTGGACGGATCGCACGACACCACCAACACCTGCGCCTCGACGTCAAACGTCGCCATGGGCAGCGAGTACAGCACGCCCTGGACAGGCTGCGCCTGGTCCGGGCCGACGTGTCGTGTCTGGAGGGCGGTGGTGCATCCCGCTGCGGCCAATCCAGCGACCATCCCCAACGGCAAGATTCCCCTCATGGCATTTCCCCGCAAGGCTCTTCTGTGGAACCCGGCATTGCTCCGCGCGCAAAGCCGACGGCTTGCGACAGCGGTGCTTGCATTGTGTCATTTCAGGGCATCAGCGGGGAGGGTACAAACCCGCACGGCGGATGCGTTCGACATTGGGATGCAGCATGACAGGCTGGCGTCGGAACCGCAACGTCGGAGAGCGGGAGATTCAATCCCCGAACACCTCGTCCAGGGTCGTGGCGTCGAGGATATTCAGCGACCAGGTCTCGAGCTGCTCGGCAGTCGCCGCGCGGACGCGTCCGGTCGCAGTGTCGGGGATGGCGCCGAACCGGCGGCCCAATTGCCGCAGCAGCAGCTCGGCCTGCCCTTCAACGCGTCCCTCGGCACGTCCCCGCCGCAAACCAACCCGCTCGGGTGTCGTGATGTATGTCATTGCATGCTCCTGTTCCAGGGCTTCCAATGCCCGCATATAGTCTGGTTCCAGCGCCTTGGGCAGCGCGATCATCCAGTCGACCAGCCGGTGTCAAGGGTCTTCCAGATTTCCCCAGTTGGGGTCACGCAAATTTCCTCACCCGTGTGGCCGTCATTCGACGGCTGG
>NZ_JBELOI010000021.1:0-17918 GCF_040276065.1 Castellaniella sp. GW247-6E4
GGGGGCGTCCTGATCGGGTCTCGTTCAACAACCTACATTCTGACAGGTCCACGGGACTTGTTCAGATGTTCCTTAGAAAAACACCATCGATCTGCTACGCGCTGCAAATAACCCCAAGGTCACATCCAATAGTTTCTTTTAGGAACGTGGCGGCAGCGGCAATAACCATGTTCTGGTCAGCCGTCCGGTTTTCCAATGAGAGCCCCGGCTGAACCACGAGTATCTCCGCATCGACCCGTTTGAACCGATAGGCCTTCACAATATTGTTCAACTCCACCGAACTGCCGGCGAGAAACCGGCTGGTTCTAACTGCAGTATTCGCCAATTTCAGATTTCTGCTGTTGATATGTTGGCCAAGGTCCCTGAACCGCCATTTCCATTTTGCAGAGCGCACAGCCTGTGAGCAGACCTCCACCACATCCTTCACGCGTTCTCCAGGCGTCGAACCTCCCGAAAATTTGCAGTGGATCAACACAAGTCGAATACGATCTGGCTCCTCCTTGAGGCAAACTAAATCTGCCGCTTCACCCGCACCATCGTCGTCGAACACCACGTCGAAGCCACCGTGGACGAAATGTTGCGCAGCTTTCCATTGAATCGAGTTTCTGCACACCTGTCCGTTTCGCCAGAGCGACTCCACCGTCATATCCACCCCCTGCCAATCCCATACTTCGAACTGCTTTTCATTAAGTGCCAGTTCTCGTGGATCCTGGGGCTTGATCAGGAGATTTCCATCCAACTCAGAAAGATCCACAAAGCGAATCAAAGGCGGATAAAAGCTGAAATACTCCGACGCACGGTAGTCGTGATTCCCGATCTTGATCGACAGCACATCCCCCTCTGTCTGGCGAACCTGAAAACCGTGTTCGCCTCCAATCGTCAATGCAAAGGCGGCGAACTCAGGATAGTCGTCCGTGCCAAGTACAAACTGCACGACGTTCCCTTCCCTCTCACGAAGCTTGAGGTCGAGCAGGTATAGCGGCCATTCCTCATTTCCGACTGTGAATACAACCCGTTCCTCCGATATACCCAACAGTTCTGCCGGCCACTCTACAGCGAGTACTGTTGCATCTGGCAGTCTGTCGACCTCTTCCGGAATCAGGACGTTAGCAATAATATTGGCAACGTTAATCGTATCGTCCACGAGCTTCGAACCAACTGCCTTGCACCAACGGACAAGCGAAGGAATAGAACCTTGTTCTCTCGACCATACGCGTCCTTTGTATGAGCACCCAATCGCGATCTTGCTTCCCCCCTCCCAGCCTGTTCCGCTGACATTGTTCTTGACGGAACCAGCTCGCTCGGAAACCCCAAGCGCCTCCGCTACATCCGCACCTGTGTACATGGCAAAGCTCAGATTTCGCCTTCCATGTTTCTTCACACCCAAGCTATGGAACATCAGCCGGTTTATTCGGCCGAGTGACCGGAATACTTGTTCTCCGCTGATCAGGGCAACCTCGTCGGACACTGCCTGAGCCAATTCCTGGAACATGGATCCGTGATCTGTTGACGACAGGAATAAAAGCCCTGCATCCTCATCGTGATGCAGCACGAAGAGAGCCCATTCCCGATCACGAACTTCTTTCGACTGCATCCAGCGCAAGCGCGGCTCCTTCCTTGTCACGAAGTACAAGGTCTTGGTCTGCTCATGCAGCCAAACTGCATGAACATGACGATCCTTTCCGAGGCCATTATGAAACCTGGCGGGAGCGAATTTCGCTACGCGATAGGCCACCGTACTAAAGATCGGGCGGAGCAACTGGTGCGAGATAGAAACTTCATCGTCTGCTGACTTATCCAGTCTTTGCGATGACTGAAGGAATTCGATCAGTTCCGCATGTTCTTGTGCTGCTTCTGAGCTAAGTTCGCTCAGCAATTTATTCCAGTCGGCGTCTTCGCTATACAGGCGTTCTAGCGCACCAGAAACCCTGGAATCGGCGATATTTGCGACAACGGTAGCATCACCGATATTCTTGCCTGCGACACGGGTAAACCGGCCGGTAAACTGCAGAAGGATGGCCAGGCTGCGATGCATATCGTGAACAGCCGCCACCTTCAGGCTAGGAAGATCGAACCCCTCCCCAAGCATATTGACGCAGACCGCGATCTTCGATCGGCCCGCTTTCAACTCCTCTATCTTGGTATCAGCGCCATGGCTCTCTGAGTGAATGAGGAGGGGCTCCAGGTCTGGAGCGAGCTTTCGATAGATCTGTTCCACGACCTCAGCCCGCCCGATATTCTCGCACCGAGCCATGAGCAGATGGTCATATCCAGCCGCCAAGTCCTCCCGAAGCTGCTGAATGGCCACCTTGGCAATCACCTGATCTGCCCACGCAGCGCCGCGAACTTCGTAGACGGGTTCGAACCGGATTGGCTTGAAGTACCCATCTCGCTGGGCATGGCCAAGCGGGTAGTTAAAAATGACCTTCCCATCGACGAGTTTCCCATCTCGCCTGAATGGCGTCGCCGTGAACTGGAGGATAGGAACGTTCTTAAATGCCTCCCTGACACGCGACCAATTGGTCGCCGGCACATGGTGAGCTTCGTCTAGGATGAGTGCCCCACACTTCTGCGCCAACGCATCAAGGATTGCACTTTCCGTGCCCACACCGATGGCGCTCGCAGTGACCACCACGACATTGCATGCGTCGACCAGTTCAAGATCCTCAATCGTTTGCGGACGTCTGTTGATGATCCCAACAATAGGATTTTGTACTACTTCTGGTAGTACCTTCAGTTTTCTGAGCAACCCGAAGGTCAGGAATTTATGCACAGTCTGAGTACGAAGAGAATCCCACGGAACCACCACCAACAGCGGCGCCTTGCCAAAGGCTGCGAGAGTCGCCAGCATGGTCTCTGTCTTTCCAGTTCCGGTCGGCATTACGACCGTTGCTGGCTGGTGTTCCAGGCTCCAGTGCGCCCCAATCGCATGCAATGCGCCCAGTTGCGGTGGCCTTAAACCTTCCTGCCCCGGCTGTACGGTTCCATCTTGCTGTTTAATTTCGGACCGAAAGGAAAGTCGTCCGATCCAAGAGCCAGTAATTTCTCTGGCAACACGGGACCAACCGTCCCGCATAACCATCGCATCAAATTCCTCGAGCAACCGATGACTCTTCCACTGATAGCCACCTTCCGGACGTTCCCTCAAGACACCATCCACGTTAACTGGGCGAGCAATGCTAGGTCGCGAAGTCACAAGCACTCGCTCACCGCTCGCTAAATGTAAAACCGGCAACGTGGTTCTCGATGTAATCCGTTCTTCACTTCGCTCTAGGACTTGGACTTGGGCAGCCGGTCGCAAGACATGCCGTATCCGCCCTTTCGAGAACGGTATATTTACCACCAAAGGCGGCAATTGAATCATAGTCGGGCTCCCTACCTGCACTCGCCATACCTAATGTAACTTATGTCCACTTGGGCCATCAGCAGCCATCCACAATTCCTGTGGAAAACCCTGTGTAATCCCCCTGCCCTTCCCGCCAACAGCCAGCACCGGCGCGCCTTTCGCGCCTGCTGGCTGATTTTTTACCATCCCCACTTCCCGGAGCACCCATGATCTCGCACAGCCAGATCTATCGGGCCCGTGCGGCCCTCGCCACCCACTACTATGCCGACCAGGCCGACGATTACTACAGCCGAGACGGCAGCGCCGCGACCTGGCAAGGCGATGGTGCCCGGCGCTTGGGCGCGGTCGGGGCCATCGACCCCGACCGGTTCAAAGCCATGCTGCAGGGTGACTTTGGCCATGGCATCACGGCCAGTCAATCCGTGCGCAAGGACGCCAAGGCCCGCGCCGCGCTGGATCTGACCTTCGGTGCCCCCAAAAGCATCACGCTGCAGGCGCTGATCGGCGGCGACGAGCGCCTGATCCAGGCGAACGATGACGCCGTGGCCACGGCCCTGGCCTATGTCGAGCAGCACCTGACCATGGGTCGCCGCAAGGAAAACGGCAAGTCGCGGGTGGAGCACACGGGCAATGTCATCATCGCCAAGTTTCGCCACGAAACGGCCCGGCCCACAGAGGACGCCGCACCGGACCCGCATCTGCACGTCCACGCACTGCTCATGAACCTGACGCAGCGGGCCGACGGCCAGTGGGTGGCACTGTCCAATGAACAGATCTTCCAGCTGCTGCGGGTGACGGACTCCATCTACCAGGCAACGCTGGAGCGCAATGTCCGGGCGCTGGGCTATGCCGTGCGCCACGAGAAGAACCACATCGAGCTCGCACACATCAGCCGGGAACAAATTGAATTTTTCAGCAAGCGCAGCGCGGGGATCACGGCGGAGCTGGCTGCACGCGGCACCAGCCGCGATCAGGCCCCACACGCCTTGCGCCAGGGCATCACCCTCGCCCACCGGCAGCAGAAGACCCAGGCCTACAGCCGTGCCGAGCTGCAGCAGGAATGGCAGGCATCAGCCCAAGCCATCGGCATGCGGTTCGATCAGGCAGGCCTGCAGGCGGCCATCCCGCCACGGCAGAACACCAGGGACACCGGCAAAGCCTCCGATCTGGTAGCGCAGGCATCGCTGGACTGGGCGATCCAGCACCTGGCCGAGCGCGAATCCGTCATGCCGCTGGCCGATCTACTCCAAAGCGCCGTGCGCCACGCGGGCGGTCATACGGACATCACAGCCATCCAGTCGGCCATCCAGGCGCGGGCACAGGCAGGGACACTGATCCAGGAAGCCTCGCACTATCGCAGCACACAGGACATGAAGGCCGCGCCCTTGACCCGCGACGGCTGGGCGGCAGACGTTGTGCGCCTGCGCGGGGTCTCGCAGGATGCAGCTCTGCAGCTGGTCGATCAGGCCATCACCGAAGGTCGGCTCTTGATGGAAAGCCCCCGCTACGCCACCCGCAAGGCCTATGAGGCCGAATCCCGCATTCTGGCAGCCGAAGCAAACGGCCGCCGTGCCTGGCAGGCCCCCATCGCCAGCACCGTGGCCGAATCCGGGCTGGATGAACGCCTGACCCCAGGCCAGCGTGAAGCCGTGATGTTGATCGCCAGCGACACCGATCAGATCAGCGGCCTCCAGGGCCTGGCCGGGACCGGCAAGTCCTTTGCGCTACAAAACGCCCAGGCCATTCTGCAGCAGCAGGGCCACAACCTGGTGGCGCTTGCGCCCTATGGCGGCATGGTGCGGAATCTGCGCAAGGATGGCGTGCCAGCCAATACTGTGGCCTCGTTGCTGGCCGCCCGTGACAAGCGGCCCTTTACCAGCCAGCTGGGCCCGCAGACCGTGGTGGTGATCGACGAGGCTGGGGTCGTGCCCGTGCGCCAGATGGACAGGCTGCTGGCGCTCATCCAGCCCACCGGCGCGAAGGTGGTGCTGCTGGGCGACACGGCCCAGACCAAGGCCATCGAGGCGGGCCGCGCCTTTGCCATGCTGCAGGAACACGGCATGAAGACCGTTCTCATGGGCGACATCCAGCGCCAGCGTTCCGAGCGGCTGCGCCAGGCCGTGCAGTTGGCCGCCCAGGGCCGGGCCAGCCGGTCCCTGCCCTTGCTGGATCGGGTACTGACCATCCCGGATCAGTTCAGCGTCGATGAACACGGCCACAAGGCCCGCGACTGCTCGGCCCGGTATGAGGCCATCGCCCAGGCTTATGTGGGGCTGCCTGCCGATCAGCAGGCCAGCACGATTGTGGTGACCGGCACCAACGCCTCGCGCCAGGCGATCAATGCCCGCATCCATGCCCTGCGCGGCCTGGAAGGCAAAGGCCAACGCTGCCAGCTACTGGCCCGCCACGACACCACACGCGCCGAGCGCAGTGTGGCCCGGTACTACACCGTGGGCGATATCGTCGTGCCAGAACGTGACTACCAGTGCGGCCTGAAGCGCGGCGAACTGTACCGGGTGACCGGTATTCCCCGCCATGATCGCATCACGGTGCAGGCGGTGAACCCTGGCGCATCAAAACCTGGGCCCATCGAAATCATCCCCCGCACCATGGGCAAGCTCTCGGTCTATCACCTGAACGAATCCGAACTATCCGTGGGCGACCAGGTGCGCATCACGCGCAACGATGCCCAGCATGACCTGGTCAACGGCCAGCTGGCGAAGGTCGTCGGCATCGAGGCCGCCACCGTTACCATCGAGACTGGCGGCCGCTACATCACCCTGCCCACCGACCGGCCGCTGCACCTGGACTATGCCTACACCACCACGGCACACAGCGCCCAGGGCCTGACCTGCGACCGGGTGTTGTACAACGCGGAAAGCTTCAGCCGCACCACGGCCCAGGATACCTACTACGTCAGCATCTCGCGCGAGCGCCATGAGGTCGTGGTATTCACGGATGATGCGGACAAGCTGCCCGAGCGGGTGGATCGGCTGGGGGTCAAGGGGCTGGCGCATGACCTGCTGCCCGTGACAAATAATGGACTGACATCAGATCAAAATACCCTCAGACCGGCAGAATCCCCGGCAGTGGCCGATCTGGAAATCGGATGACCATGCCCAAGCACGGACTCATAGGCCACTATAAGAATGTCAGAAACTGATATATAATTTCTCTGTTAATGAGGTGCCTTATGAAATCGCTGCCCAAAACCATCCTGAAACACGCGCTGTCCCTGCCAGAAGGGGGTGTGCTGTCGCCTAAAGAATTCCTGCATCTGGGCAGCCGATCCGCCGTAGACCAGGCGTTCTGCCGTTTTGCCAAAGAAGGCAAACTGCTGCGCATTGCGCGAGGCATGTACACAGCCCCCGTCACCAGCCGGTTCGGCTCGCGGGCCCCTGCCCCAGAAAAGATCGTCCACGCTCTGGCTGAACACCATGGTGAAGTCGTCGTGTCTCATGGTGCCAGCGCAGCAAACTCGCTGGGGCTCACGCGGCAGGTCCCCATCCGCGAGGTCTATCTCACATCCGGGCGCACACAAAGATTGCAACTCGATCATTCAGAAATCCTGGTCAGGCATGCCCCTCGCTGGATGCTGGCCCTGGGCGCACGGCAGGCAGGTGCCGCTGTCCGGGCATTGGCCTGGATAGGACCCAGCCTCGTCCAGCAGTCACTGGTTTCATTGCGGCAAAGCCTGCCTGCTGCAGAATGGCAGGCACTCGCATCCGCGCGGGCCATGCTGCCCGGCTGGATGGCGCAGGCCATCGGCAAGGAAGCCGCTCGTGGCTGAATCCTTCTTCAACTTGACTGAACAAGATCGGCGCGAGGCACTGGAATATGGCCGCGCCAAAACGGGGCGGCCCGCCCATCTGCTCGAAAAGGACATCTGGGTGGTCTGGGCGCTGGGAGCGCTCTTCCAGTCATCGCTCGCGGCGGATCTGACCTTCAAAGGTGGAACGTCTTTATCAAAAATCTACAAGGTCATCGATCGATTTTCAGAAGACATCGACCTGACTTACGATATCCGCAAGCTCATTCCTGACCTGATCGGCCAGCACGACGATCTTCCCACCAGCCGCAGTCAGGCCAGCAAATGGACCCAGGCCGTACGACATAGACTACCGGACTGGATCACCCAACATGTGCAGTCCACCATACAAAAAGCACTGGGTCACGATCATCTGGACGCTCAGCTCGAACTCTGCGGCCCCGGACGCGACAAATTGACACTGCGGTATCCTGCCCTGGCACACGGCACCGGTTACGTCGCCCCAGTCATCACGCTGGAATTCGGTGCACGCGCTACCGGGGAGCCGCACAAGGTCTTCCAGGTCGATTGCGACATCGCCCCGCAGTTTCACGACATCACCTTTCCCACCGCCGCACCGCTGGTGATGAACATTGCCCGTACATTCTGGGAGAAGGCAACGGCCGCACACGTCTTCTGTGCACAGGGCCGCCTTCGTGGCGAACGCTACGCACGGCATTGGCATGATCTTGCCGCAATTGCACAAAGCCCACACTTTCTGACCATCCTCACTGACCATGCCGTTGCGCAGGCGGTCGCCCAACACAAATCATGGTTCTTCATCGAAAAAGATGCTGATGGCCAGGTGATCGATTACGCATCCGCCGTCACCGGTCATCTACGGATCGTCCCTGAAGGCCTGGCCAGGACTGCGCTCGCCGACGACTACGCAGCCATGCTGGCCGATGACCTGATGGTCGGACATGCCGCCTCTTTCGACGATCTTCTGGCTGCATGCGCAAGCCTTGAACTTCAAGTCAATGTGGCTGCGCGGTAAGCCACCATTTCGTGGAAATCTGCGGGCCTATTGGTGTGAACCAGGTGTTCAGACGGTGTCCAGCTGGTGTCGGCGTGGTGTATCGCTGGTGTATCTACGGTGTTGCCAGGCGGTACCGCTGGTGTATGAGTGGTGTCCCCCACAACTCTGGCCACCGTCTACGCACCATTCGGCCACAGGCGTGGCCGCCGTTCTCCCCGCTGGGTCAATGGCTTGAGCCATTCCAGTGCTCTATCTGTCCTACATCGCCAAAACCGGGCCGCTTCCAGCAAGCCATTGATCCACAAAACCTTTCCCCACCCCTCCGGGGTGCGTCATGTGTGGGACGTTTAAGGCCACAAATGAGCGGCAGCGACTTTGGGGACTGAACGGCCCAGCCTGGCCGGAAACCGGGCAGGCAGCGTCACAGCACAGGGCCCCAGGCGAAGCCTGGGAACAGGCCAGGCATCAGCACCAGACAGGCCACAGGATGCACAGGACGGGTCCAGGATGGCCACCACCAGATACAGCAGCCATAGCCCAAAAAAGCCACCAGCCCAGAATACAACAAGGCCCGGACAAAGCCGGGCCAGGACGCCATGCAAAACCAGACCGGAATCACCCGGCCAGGCTCATGCAGTCTCTCAAAACGGAATATCCGACTCATCCAGCGCTGCGGATCCTGCCGCCGGGGCTGCAGCCGCAGTCTGCCCACTGCGCCCCTTCGCCCTGTCTGCCGCAGATCCGCCTACGGCTGCCGCCTTCGCCTCTCCCGCCTGGCCGCCATCCCGTCCGCCCAACACCTGCATCTGGTCGGCGATGATCTCGGTGCTGTAGCGGTCGGCGCCGCTCTCCTTGTCCTGCCATTTGCGGGTCTTCAGCCTCCCTTCCACAAACACGGTGCGGCCCTTTTTCAGGTATTCGCCGGCGATCTCGGCCAGGCGGCCATAAAAGACGACGCGGTGCCATTCGGTTTCTTCGCGGCGCTCACCGCTCGCCTTGCCGCGCCAGGTGCTGGTGGTGGCAATCGACACGTTGCAGACGGCGGCACCGTCCGGGGTGTAGAGGATTTCCGGGTCCTTGCCCAGGTTGCCGATGAGGGTCGCGCGGTTCAATGATGCCATGGTGATTCTCCAATATTGAAAGTCTCGGGTGATGCTCTGGGCCGGGATCCGGCCCAGGGCAGATAAGTCGCTCAGGCCTGATTCAATGCGTCCAGATGGCGGATCACATCCTTGGCGGCCCATTGGGCGTTGCCGGTCAGCTGGCGCACCCAGGCGCTGCGCGTCGGACTCCAGCGGAAACCGCAGCGCTTCAGCACGTCGCGGGTCTCCTTGGCCGGCTTGCCGTCAAACAGGAACATGGCACGGTTCTCCTGCGGATCCTCGCGGTAGGTGTAGCCGTCTCCTGCCTGCTCGGTTTCGGTGCGCTCGGCGGCACGCTGCAATTCCTTGATGCGGGCCATGATGCGGTGGATGTTGGCGTTGTTGTTCTGCAGCTGGAACGGGGCAAAGCCGATGCGGTTCATATAGTCCGGGGTCACCAGCTCGCGGGCACGTTCCGCGTAGGTCAGGCCAGATTCCACCAGGGCAGCCACCTGCGCATCAGCCCCAGCCTTCGCGTGGCGGCGCAAAATGGCATTGATCGCCTTCATGGTTTCCTGAATGGCCTGCAGGCTGGCGAGCTTCGCCTGCAGTTTCTCGATGGCGGCCGGGTCGTCGCTGGAAATCCCGCCCTTGCCCACTGCGGCGGCCTTTCTGGCGTAGTGCTCGGCCTTTTTCTGCAGCTCGATGGACTGTTCAAAGCCTCGGCTGATCCGCTCCCGATAGCGGCGGTCGCGGCCTTCGGAATAGTGCCCCACCAGGATGGGCTGGCCCATGGGGATGGCATCGGCCATGAGGCTGGCCTGGGATGCGACCGCATCGGATTGTGCATGTGCCTGCCCCGCACGTTCTTCATAGCGGGCCTTGCGGGCTGCCTGCTTGGCTTCGTAGGTATTCATGGTCTGATTCTCCAAAACAAGGGTTGAACTGCTTTTTCAGCTGACCGGATCCGAAGATTCTTGAGCCGGAACATCAATCCGCCGTGTGGGGTTGATGCTGGTTTTCCGGTCTTGCCGCCGTCTTCCGTGAGTTCCGTCGCCGTGCCGATCTGAACCACGCAGCGTCGAGCGGAAAGGGGCAGGCACGCAAGCCGCAGCCCGAAGCCGCAGGCGCAGGGAACGGGTGAGTACCTGGCGCAGCGCACCCCTTGCAGCGAGAAGCGAAAGTGGTACACGTCGGCGTTTCAGGCGGCGGAACTTACGGAAGACGCGATGACGGCCCGGCCCAGGCGATGACCCCATACGGCAGCCGCGCGGCGAGCGCCCCCAGCCCCGCATCCTCGGGGCTCTGACTGGGCCATGGCCCACATTCCAACCATCACCCTTGCCGCCGGCACCAGATGACAAAGCCGACCGGGGCACCCATGACCCGGTCGGCCTTGCAACTTTTGAATTGCGCTGTTTCCCCAGCCCCTGGCGGGCGACCCCAGGCGCACGGCAGGGGCCGGCTGACTACCTTGGCCCTCATGATCAACTGATCATGCCATCTGCCTGCTGCCTACTGACCAGCCAGGCGGCCAGGGCAGGACGGACCCCCGCCCTGCCCCTTAAGCCTTACAGCTGCCCGCGTTCGGCCAGCGATGTAGTCGCCGTTGCTGCCACAATGATGTGATCCAGTACCCGTACATCCACCAAAGCCAGCGCCTGCTTCAGCTGTCGGGTCAGGCTCAGATCCGCCGGGCTGGGTTCGGCAATCCCTGATGGGTGGTTATGGGCCATGAAAAGTGAGGCTGCATTCAAGCGAAGGGCCGTCTTCACGATCTCGCGCGGGTAGATGCTGGCGTGGCTCAGCGTCCCCATGGCCTGTTCGATGTAGCGAATCGGCTTCAGCTGCGAATCCAGATACAAAAAGGCCGCGCATTCATGCCCCAGCCCGGCCAGCTTGGACTGAAAAAACTTGGCCACCTGCTCCGGATTCATCATGGTGTTGGCCGTGGAAATCAGGCTTTCGGCCGCCACCCGACCAGCGGCCAGAATCTGGTCATCGGTCGCCGGCCGATAGCGCCCGCTGGGGCTGCGCACATACAGGGGGTGTGCGTCATTCATGTTGTCATAGCTCAACACGGCGGTGCTGTTTGCGTTCATGGGTGCTTTCTCCTTTCGGGGTTAACCGGCTACCGGGGCCGAAGATTCCGAGCCTTTCGTAGGGTTTGCGGTGTCCGCAGTCCTACTGTCTGGCCCGGAGTGCCACCGTTGCCGTGAGTTCGTCGCCTTGCCGCGCTGGATCACGAAGGGACGACCGGAAAGGGGCGGGCACGCAAGCCGCAGCCCGAAGGAGAACGAAGAGAAACGAAGGGACCGGGTGAGTACCCGGCAACGCGCCCCCCTTGCAGGAAGGAACGCAGTGATACAGTCGGCGTTTTAGGCGGCGAGATCAGGGCAATGGCTGCCCGCGCCCTAGGGATGGATTGCGGATACCGGCCGCGCGGCGAGCGCTGCTACCGGACGGAGGACGGTCTGACCTGCCTAAACTGCCCCCTGACTGTGCTGATTTTGTCCTACAGCTGACCTTGTGGGAGAATCAGTAATATTTAGCAATGCTTCGTCAAAGAGGCGAGAACACCCTCGTTCGTTAATATTCGATAGGTAATTGTGTTGATTCAGGGGAAAAGCTTTGCAAGCACTGCCAGAAATTGGCCAGTTAGTCGTTGCCCGCAAGCGGCCATTCGTTGTTACTGAGATCACTGTTCCCACAGTGGGCATCGCCCAAGACGCCATCAAACGTCATCATCTTGTCAAGCTGTCCTCTGTCGAAGACGATGGTTTGGGCGAACAGTTGGAGGTTATTTGGGAGCTGGAGCCCGGCACAACGGTGCATGAAAAACCATCGCTCCCATCTCCAGACGCATTTGACCACCCCAAGCACCTACAGGCCTTTCTTGATGCCGTGCGCTGGGGCGCCGTCTCACAAGCCGACGACAAGGCCTTGCAGTCGCCATTTCGCAGCGGAATCGAGGTGGACGACTATCAGCTTGACCCTGTCGTACGCGCCCTGCAGATGCCTCGCGTCAACTTGCTGATCGCCGACGACGTGGGCTTGGGCAAGACAATCGAGGCAGGTCTAGTGGTTCAGGAGATGATCTTGCGGCACCGCGTCCGCTCGGTGCTGATCGTCTGTCCTTCCTCGTTGCAAGTGCAGTGGCAAGAAGAAATGCGCGACAAGTTCGGGCTGGATTTCCGCATCATCGACAGTGAGGCCATCAGCCAACTGCGGCGCAAACGAGGCATCCACGTCAACCCGTGGACACACTTCCCGCGGTTGATCACCTCCGTGGACTTCCTCAAGCGCGAACGCCAGCTGCGCACCTTCCGCGAAGCACTGCCCGCTGGAGGGCAACCCACCTACCCGCGAGCCTACGACTTACTGATCGTCGACGAAGCCCACAACGTGGCCCCCTCGGGCCGCGGAAAATATGCGACGGATTCAATGCGCACGCAGGTCATCCGTTCATTGGCCGCTCACTTCGAACACAAGCTGTTCTTGTCGGCCACACCGCACAACGGCTATCGCGAAAGCTTCGCCGCATTGCTGGAGTTGCTCGACAGCCAGCGCTTTGCCCGTGCAGTCACGCCGGACCGCAACCAACTTGATGCGGTCATGGTCCGTCGTATGAAAGACGAGTTGAAGTTGCGTTGGGATGGCAGCCGGCGCTTTGCTGAGCGGGTGGTCCGCCATCTGGAGGTGCCTTACACCACCGAAGAGCGACAAGCCCATCGTGACCTGCAAGCCTATTCCGAGCTGCGCCTCAAAAGCGCCACGTCAGATGGTGAACGGATGGCGGCAGAGTTCGTGCTCAAACTGCTCAAAAAGCGTCTGTTCTCTTCACCGGCTGCGTTCGGCATCACGCTGGAAAAGCACATTGCCACGGTGGGCGGGCGCAAAGCCATGAACACCGCCAATCGGGACATCGAAGACTTTTCTGACGACTATGCCAACGACGAGGAATACGAAGCCGAAACCGCCGAAGTAGTGGCTTCGGTCAGTCAGGCACTGTCCCCCTTGTCGGCAGACGAAAAGGGCTTGCTCAGACAGTTGAGCGAATTTGCAGCCAGGGCCAGCCAGCGTGCCGATTGCAAGGCGCAGGCCCTGATCAACTGGCTCAAAGCCAACCTGCGCCCCGCAGGGGAGTGGAACAACGAGCGCGTCATCATCTTCACCGAGTACCGTGCCACCCAGAAGTGGCTCTATGACTTGCTGGCGCGAGAGGGCTTCGCCGAAGAAGGACGGCTGGAAATGATCTATGGCGGCATGCCCAACGACCATCGCGAACCGCTCAAAGCGGCTTTCCAGGCGCACCCAAGCGAGTCCAAGGTACGCATCCTGCTTGCCACAGATGCCGCATCAGAAGGCGTCAACCTGCAGAACCACTGTTCCAAGCTCATTCATTTCGAGATTCCCTGGAACCCGAACCGCATGGAGCAACGCAACGGTCGGGTGGATCGCCATGGCCAAAAGGCCAACGAGGTTTCCATCCATCATTTCGTGGGTCAAGGCTTCGACACCGCCAAGACCTCTGGCAAGGTGGGCGATCTGGAGGCCGACCTTGAGTTCCTGATGCGCGCCGCGCTCAAGGTGGAAACCATCCGTGAAGACCTGGGTAAGGTTGGCCCGGTCATTGCCAGTCAGGTTGAAGAGGCCATGCTCGGCCGCCGGAATCACCTTGACACCGCCCGCGCGGAACAAGACGCCGAGCCCGTGCGACGCGTGCTCAAGTTCGAGCGCAAGCTGCGGGAGCAACTGGAAAAACTTGCTGGCCAGTTGCACGAGACCCAGCACGAACTCAACCTCACGCCCGAGCACATTGAAAACGTGGTTCGTGTAGGGCTGGAATTGGCAGAGCAGCCTGCGCTGATTCCTGTAGATGTGCCCGGTATCTGGCCAGACCCGACCGGTGTGCGCAAGACCTGCCCGGTGTTCCGTGTACCTGCGCTGTCCAATAGCTGGGCGCAGTGTACTGACGGCTTGGCCCACCCTCACACCAAGAAGATTCGCCCCATTGTGTTCGACGCGGCCTTGGCTGCTGGGCGCGATGACGTGGTGCTCGCGCATTTGAACCACCGCTTGGTGCAGATGTGCCTGCGCCTGCTTCGCGCAGAAATCTGGTCGCTCGGCGGGCAAGCCAAGCATTTGTCGCGCGTATCGGCCTGCGTGGTGGATGATGCGTCGCTCACCCATCCGGCCGTTGTTGCACATGGCCGCATCGTGGTGCTGGGCGGTGACAACCACCGCTTGCATGAAGAAGTCATCACCGCGGGCGGCTCACTCATCGAAGGCCGCTTTCAGCGCCTTAACGTGGGTGAAACCAAAACTGCGTTGACCGCTGCGACCGAAGTGGCTGCACCGCCTGCCATCGAATCGCGCTTCCAGGCGCTCTGGCCAAAGCACCATGAGTCGCTGATGAACGCGCTGGAAGCTCGCAAAGTCGAGCGAACCAAGAACCTGGAAAAGCACCTCGAAGAGCTGGCGGAAAAGGAAGTGAACAAGCTCACCACCGTGATGACTGAACTGCAGCGCGCCATACAGGCCGAACTCGAACGCAAAGACGGCCCACAATTGATGCTCGACCTGGGGGGCGATGAACCAGGCAAGCAACAACGCGAACGCGACCTGGCTGCTCTGCGCCATCGCCTGCAAGAGATCCCGCTGGAAATCCAGCGCGAGTCCGAGCACATCCGCTCCCGCTACGCCAGCCCCACTGCGCGGCTTTTCCCGGTGGCCGTGACCTGGTTGATCCCGCGGCGAGCGGTTCTTGAAGTGACGGGAGGCCGTGTATGAGCACGACCCGCCACCACGCCGATTGGCTCTCTCTCGTTGAGGTGTCTGGCCCCTTCGTCTCGCTGCCAGTGCTCATGCGGGCCTTCCCGCAGGGGTTGGATCCCCGTGACCCCGCACAAGCCAAGGTGCTACGCGCTGCCCACGAGGAATGGCAGGACAACCCGACCGCCCCCGGCAAGCAGCGCGCCTGGGTCATGCACGTCCTCGCCGCCGTGTTGGGTTACCCAGACAACCAGATTGCCGAAGGCCAGACGCTACCTGCGGGGCTGCAAGCCAATATGCCCGAACTGGGTGAAACCCTGCGCCCGGACTTTGCACTGCTTGGACCTGCCGGCACGCCCACGGCTGGGCAAGCGCAATTGCTGATCAACAGCTATCCGGCCGAGCAAGCCCTGGACAAGCCCGTCATTGGCAAGCACTGGAAGGCCACGTCCGCGACCCGCATGATGGAGCTGCTGCACGGCGCCAATGTGCCGCTGGGGCTGGTTACCAATGGCGAGCAATGGATGCTGGTCTACGCCCCCCGCGGTGAGACCACCGGCTACGCGTCCTGGTACGGCGAGCTGTGGCTGGACGAGCCCATCACCCTGCGCGCCTTCCATTCGCTGCTCGGCGCACACCGATTCTTTGGCGTGGCCGCCGACAACACCCTGTTGGCCCTGCTCAGGGAAAGTGCCAGTGACCAGCAGGAAGTCACCGACCAGCTCGGCTACCAGGTACGCGAGGCGGTCGAAGTATTGGTGCAATCGTTCGACGCCCTTCATCAGGAAAGCCAAGGCACTGCACTCAAGGGGCTGGAGCCGGCCACGGTGTACGACGCCGCGCTGACCATCATGATGCGGTTGGTGTTCCTGTTCTCGGCGGAGGAACGAGGTTTGCTGCACCTGGGCAAGCCGCTGTACGACGACAACTACGCCGTTTCTACCCTGCAAGAGCAGTTGCAGGAGGTGGCCGACCGCTACGGCGAAGAAGTACTGGAGCGTCGCTATGACGCCTGGTCTCGCCTGCTGGCCTCCTTCCGTGCCGTGCATGGCGGCATTCAACACCAGGACTTGCTCATGCAAGCCTACGGCGGGTCGCTGTTCGACCCCGACCGCTACCCCTTCCTGGAAGGTCGTGCCCACGGCAGTCAATGGCGCAACACACCCGCAGAACCGCTGGCGGTGAACAACCGCGTTGTGCTGCACCTGCTCAACTCCCTGCAACGGCTGCGCACCAAGAGCGGCAGCGTGACCGAAACCCGCCGGGTGTCATTCCGGGCATTGGGCGTGGAGCAGATCGGCCATGTGTACGAGGGTTTGCTGGACCACACTGCTGTTCGGGCCACCGAGGTGATGCTGGGCATTCGCGGCAAGCTGGGCATCCGCGGCAAGCGCAAAAAGGAACTGGAGATCGCCCTCTCCACCTTGGAAGACCTGCTGTGCCAGGGCGAAAACAAGCTGCTCGACTTCCTCAAGGGAGAAACAGGCCGCTCCCTTCCAGCCTTGCGCAGGGAACTCAACAACGGAGACTTGCCCAGCGAACACAAGTTGCGGGTTGCCTGCAATCAAGACGAAGCCCTGGTGGCACGCCTGCGCCCGTTTGCAGGTCTAATCCGCGAAGATTCTTTCGAACGGCCGTTGGTGGTGCTGGCCGGTAGTATCTACGTGACGGAGGGCACGACGCGCCGCAGTACCGGCACCCATTACACGCCGCCCTCGCTGACCGAACCCATCGTCCAGCACACGCTGGAGCCGCTGGTCTACGTGGGTCCCGCCGAAGGCTTGCCCAAGGAGCAATGGCGGCTCAAGACACCCAAGGAAATCCTCGGCCTCAAAGTCTGCGACATGGCCATGGGCTCAGGGGCATTCCTGGTGCAGGCCTGCCGCTACCTCGCGGAGCGTCTGGTTGAGGCTTGGGAAAACGAGGAGAAAGCGCACCCCGGCCAAGTGTTGATCATGCCGGATGGCAAGTCCTCCGAAGGCTCGCCCACCGAGCGGCTGGTGCCTGCCGAGGCTGCGGAACGCATCGCCATCGCACGCCGCGTGGTGGCTGACCGCTGTCTTTACGGCGTGGACATCAACCCCATGGCGATAGAGATGGCCAAGCTCTCGATGTGGCTGATCACCGTCGACGCCAACCGGCCCTTCACCTTCCTCGACCACGCATTCAAATGCGGCGATTCGCTGCTTGGTATTAGCTCGCTGGAACAGTTGGAGAACTTCAGCCTGCGCCCTGGCGGCGGCAAGCAGCAGGCGTTCGCCACGCTCAACCTCTGGCGGCATATTGAGGAGGCGAAGAAGAAACGCGAGTTGTTGGCGACGATGCCATCGGATACGCCTGAGCAGATTGCACAGAAGGCGACGTTGTATGCCGAGGCGGAGGAAGCGGTGGCCAAGCTCAGTGCTGTAGCGGATGTGCTGGTTGCTGTGGAGTTGAAAGGGCTGCAGGGCAAAGCCTACGAATCCGAACGGGAGATAGCGGCAGATCAGATGATCGCCTACTGGGTACGAGGACTGGCTGAGCTACAGAAGTTTGCTCGCGATTGTCTTGGCCCACGGCGCTGCTTCCATTGGTCACTAGCCTTTCCTGAAATCATGGAATGCGGTGGCTTCCATGCCTTCGTTGGCAATCCACCATTTATTTACGGAACGCTAGCAGCAACCAGCTTAGGTGCCGATTATATGGCCCTATTGCAAGAATGCTCACCTCCATGGCATGGCAAGGCAGACCTTGTGGTTGGATTCTACAAGAGAGCGGCAGGATTACTGAATGAACGAGGAAAGTTTTCTTTCTTGGCAACAGCATCAATTCTTCGAGGGGAATCGCTTGATTCGAGTATACGGCCACTTAGGGATGGTCTGAATAAGCCGTCTTGAAAAATCGGTCGAACAGCAAAATCAGCCCATATTTCATAATGCAGAAGAATTG
>NZ_JBELOI010000022.1:0-9763 GCF_040276065.1 Castellaniella sp. GW247-6E4
TCTTCTGCATTATGAAATATGGGCTGATTTTGCTGTTCGACCGATTTTTCAAGACGGCTTATTCAGACCATCCCTAAAGATCAAGGCAGCACGGTTTGTTGAAAAGCTGGGATTTAAAGCAATAATTCTTCATGAGCAGGCCAATCAGGGCCATACGATCATTGAAAAAATTGAGGCGCACACAGAGGTAGGGTTCGCAATCGTTTTATATACCCCAGACGATGCTGGTGGTACCCAGACAGACGCCAAAGCCGGAACGCTGAAGCCAAGAGCAAGGCAAAACGTCGTTTTTGAGCATGGATACCTTATCGCCAAACTTTCACGGGCGAGAGTAGTTCCTCTGGTGGCTGGCAAGGTAGAACTGCCAAGCGACATTAGCGGCGTCGTTTATGTGGACGACACGAACTGGCAAATTGATATAGCCAAGGAAATGAAAGCCGCCGGCTACAGCATTGACTTCAACAAGCTAATTGACAGCTAACAACTCATTCAAGTCGGCGCCGTTTCACAGCGTGGCCTAATTCAGACGTTGAATGCCTGCTTCTTGATACGGACGGCGACCGCTCCTGGCCCGGGGCGGCTTTCGGCACACCGTTTTTCAACATATTGTCCGAACCATTATCTCAATGAAAATCACAAGGGCTGCGCGACAATCTTAGTCTGAAAAGCATAGGCTCCCACATGCTGTGGAAGAAAGTATACTGGCGCTAATGGTGCTGGCAACTCATCGCCGCCGGACTAATGATAGGCAGCCGATACTCCCTGGAATCTCCGGAAAAAGCTGCAAATCGTATCAAGCAGGAGTGCGCACGCAACATTCTTAGGAACCGGGACCATGAATCTGAAGTCTTTGGAGCAACAACAGATCCTAAACCTTGTGAATACAGGCCAGATTTACGAGGCTTGGCTGGCCACCGGCCGCGACACTCTCGCCTTGAGTCTCCGACGCCATGCGTCCAGAAACCGCCGGATAGGTCTCGGAACCATACCACCTCAAATCGCACACGACCTGCGGCAAATCGCACGAGAGCGGCCAGAGGCCGCCATAACCAGCTATCACGCGCTGTACGCCTATGCGATGTTGACAACTGCTCAGCTTGCATCGCTGGATCTCGCCCAGCCTATCGCGACAATTACCTGCCAGACGGCACATTCCATCGTCTGCATCGACCAGGCCGGATTTGCGGTGATGATGCGGTTACTCGATCCCGTCGAATACCTGGACTACTCCGACCAGGTAAGCGCCCAGGCCATCAGAGCCATGATGGATGAAGGTTCGCTGCCTGAAAGATTGCCCGCTTGGATTCGAAGCTGAGCCATATTGGTTTCAGAATTGATCACGGCCCTGCAAGAGTTGCCCGCCAACCTGCCGGTAATCCGTAATGAGGCCACACATTACGTTTTGATCATGTGCAAATAATGGCGTACTGTGCCAACACAGCGATAAGATCATGTTTAAGCGATGCATACACTGCGTCGTCAACGCGGAGACACTGAGGCAGGATGGTGGCCTGACGCGTCAGCGTAAGTGACGTCCCACGTCCAGCAGGCATTCGGGTGGTCAGCACGGTGACGCCGGGGCGGCCCCTTGTGGTGGGGGGCTGCCTGGCGTCCACGCCGACGCTGCTGCCCGGCCTCGTGCAGGATGCGGTAAAAACTCGATTCGCTCGCAAGGTACAACCGCTCATCATCCAAGAGCCGTGCCACGATCTGCGCGGGAGGCAGGCTGGCAAACGCTGGCCGATGGCAGACATCGAGTACGGTCTGGCGCTCCTGCCGTGTGAGGGCATGAGCAGGCACGGGGCGCTGCGCGCCGGGGCGGCCATCCACACGGCCTTGCGACCAGCGGCGGTAAGTGTTCTGCCCGATCCCAAGCTCCACGCAGATGCTGCGCAGGCGGGCACCAGCGGCCAGCGCCTCGTTGACCAATTCGATGGTTCGGCGGCGATCTGTGGCATTGGTCATTTTTCCTCGTCCCCCCAGATCGCCTGGACTTTTTTTCTCAAGACCAGCAGCGCTGTCGTCTCGGCAAGCGCCGCATCCTTGCGCCGTAGCTCGCGCTCGAGCTCCTTGATGCGTCGGCGTTCGGCCTTGGTGACCGCGTTCGTGCGGGCCTCGGCCGCAGCGCTGCGCTCGTTCGCCTGTTCGCAACTGGCTCGCCAGCGGTGGATCTGTTCAGGGTACAAACCACGACGTCGGCAGTACTGCGCCAGGTCCTCCTCGGTGAGTGCCGCTGTCTCAAGCACCGCCAGGAACTTCTCCTGGGAGCTCCAGCCCTCGGGAGTCGGTGCCGCATTGGGCAGCAGCCGCCCACGGCCGCGGGCGCTCTTGCGCCAGTTGTATAGGGTGGCTGTAGAGATGCCTTCTTCGGCAGCCACATCGTTCACTGTTCGGTTGTATGGCGCTTCAAGCTTGGCAAGGATTGCTTCTCGGCGCTCGGCGGGATATCGCATGGGTACCTTCTGTCTGCCCCCGGGTTGGACTTCAAACTCTAACATCTCTAGAGGTTCCAACTATTCTGACAGAGGGGGCCCGGCGAAATCTGGGAACTGGCCAATATTTTCACCTGTACCACTGCAGAATATGAGTCTGCACCAGCGGGTAAAAAATACGACTACCAGAGGCCTCTCAAGCGAGAGACTCAAATTGCCCTATGGCTCTGTCTAGGCACACTATGCCGTATCGGGGAGCTGTTGATGGCCAAGCCGGAGCATGTTGACCTCGACAAGGGCATATGGTTTATTCCTCGCTCCAACGCGAAAGGCCGTCGCCAGCAGAAGCAGGAGCAGACCGTGTTCCTCTCCCCTTTCACCAAGCGCCTATTCAAGGAGCTAAAGGATCTGACTGGGGAAGCGGAATGGCTATTTCCAGCCCGAAACAAAGTCGGCCAGGAATCGCATATCTGCCTGAAGACCGTGAGTCGGCAGGTCGGGGATCGTCAGACACGGTTTAAGAAGCGCAGCAAACCCTTATCGCATCGTCGGCACGACGATAGCCTGGTACTAGATGGCGGCAAGAATGGGGAATGGACGCCGCACGACCTTCGCCGCACGGGTGCCACCATGATGCAGGAGATGGGAATTGCCCTCGACATCATCGACCGCTGCCAGAATCATGTTATGCCGGGGTCAAAGGTTCGTCGGCATTACCTGCACTACGACTACGCTGGGGAAAAGACTGAGGCTTGGAGGCGACTGGGGGAGCGAATCGAAGAAGTATTAGTTACGCAGCTTCAGGTGTGAGAAATACAGATCACATAGACGTAATAAATAAGTCTCATTTACGACGAGCAGCCTCCGCCTTACTGTCACTACGAACTCGTCCACGTGCAGCACGTGACAGATATACGAACCAAGCCTTTGTGTGAAGGATCTCTCCGGTGTCTGTCAACTAAGAGCCTATCTGACTTTTCTGCGATATGCCGAGGGCGTCATACCGAACGCCTTTTTGAAATGTATGCGTAGAGACAGCGACAAGCCAAATCCGGTTTGCTGAGCAATGGCTTCGATTGTCGCGTCGCTGGTTTTGAGCAATCGCTGTGCGAACTTCAACTGCTGAGTTACTCGCCACTGGCCGACTGTCATGCCCGTCATCCGTTTGAATCGCCGGGTGAAGGTGCGCACGGTCATATGTACTCGCTGCGCCAAGGCGTCAAGATGCTGGGTTTCGTTCGGATGTACCAGCATCCAGTCAAGCAACTGCTGCATCCGCCGGGTCCCGTCTTGACGCGTATCGACTTGGATTCCCTCGATGCATGACAATTGCTTGTTGCGGTGATGCGTCCCGCTGATCAGCTGACGAGCAACCCGATCAGCTGCGGTCGCTCCTTGCAATACCTGCAACAACTGCAGGCAGGTATCAATGGCTGCCGCGCCACCGGCCGACGTCCAGATATTGCCGTCGCGGGTGTGCGTATTATCCTTATCCAACTGCACATGCGGATAGCGTTTCGCAAAAACATCCGACCGCAGCCAGTGCGTCGTCGCCCATCGGCCATCCAACAAGCCTGCTTCGGCCAATACAAAAACACCGAGACACAAGCCCACAATATGCGCTTTGCGATCATGCGCCCTGCAAAGCGCTTGTTGTAGGGTTTTGGGTATCGGCTCATCAATGCCGCTCCAGCCGGGCACGATGATCGCATCGGCCTGCTCAAGCTCATCGAGACCATATGGTGCCGGGAAGTCGAGTCCGAACAATGTTCGAACCGGTCCAGGTTGATCGGCACAAACCACAAAATTTACAGGTGACTCACCAACGCCGTTGTGGCCAAAGACCATCAGCGGACCAGAGAGATGGAACGGTCCGATACCTTGGTAGACCAGCAAGGCGACTTTTTTAAAACGTGTAGTGGGCGTGGTGCAACCCCTTGGTTAATACGACGCACCACAATCGTGATGTCCGAAAAGTAACGATTTTTATCCTAAACACACCTTGTTCTGCCAATTTTCGGTGGTTAGAGTAGAGGCTGCTCATAGAGCACAAGCCATCACAGTCTTGAGTCTAACCACCGAGACCGGGCGACTAAGCCTTATTAAGAATATTAATACAAATTGAGTAAGAATCATCACATGCGTAATTTTAGAATAAGCACTCGTCTGGCCCTGGGGTTCGGGCTTGTCATCATACTGATGTTGGCCATGTCCGGTTTCAGTGGGTACCGTATGCTGGACAGTAAAGACGACAATGTCATTGTTGAGCGCCGCCAAGCCGTTAACATCACGGCCTTGCGTTTGGAGGCTCTGGTAAAAGAAAATATTACCAGAACTCTAGCGGCGGCAAAGCTAAAGGATGCCAACATCGAAGCTAATTTCGAAAAAGCGATGAGTACGTCTAAGGACGAGACGGCCGAGCAGATGCGTCGGCTTGAGTCCGAGATTCGAGATCCAAGCGCTCAGGAGATTCTTCAAAAAGTGGGTTCACTTCGTGAGGCTTTCTTGCAGGGGCGGGACGCTGCATTCAAGAACTTCGAGAACGGGAATGCATCGCAGGCCGAAGCTTTTTTCAACAGAGAGATGCCAAAAATTGCCGCCAACTATGTGGCCCAAATTGAAGCGCTATCGACTTATGAAACCCAGCTCGTCGATAGTACCTTTCAGGAAAACAACAGCGCGATCGATACAGCCGTCATGATATTGAGCATCGCCACGCTCCTCGCGCTACTTTTTAGCCCCTGGTTTGCCTGGCGGGTGACACGATCTATCACAGGCCCCTTGTCTGCTGCCGTCGGTCTTGCCGCTACGGTTGCCCGTCGGAATCTGAGCGTGGATATCTTGCCTCAGGGTAAGGATGAAATCACAGAGCTTGAGCGCTCACTACACGACATGGTGATCGGCCTGCATGATGCTGTTGGTCAGGTACGTGAGGGCGCCGATGCGATTGCCTCAGCCGCTGGGCAGATTACTGCTGGCAACACCGATCTCGCTTCTCGCACAGAGCAGCAGTCAGCATCGCTTACCGAGACGGCTGCCTCAATGGAAGAGATCACTTCAACTGTCCGTCAGAATACCGATAACGCCCAGCAGGCCTACGAACTGACTGCCAAGGCCACTAATTCGGCCAATGATGGCGGTGCCACCGTTGCAAAACTGGTTGGGGCGATGAGCGACATTCACACCAAGTCCAGACAAATGGCTGAAATTGTAGGCGTTATCGACAGTATTGCATTTCAGACCAATATACTCGCCCTCAACGCGGCAGTAGAAGCTGCCCGAGCCGGTGAGCAAGGCCGGGGTTTTGCCGTCGTAGCAAGCGAGGTGCGCGCACTCGCCCAACGCAGCGCGGCCTCAGCCAAGGAAATCAAAAGCCTGATCGATGCAGCCGTGGTGCTCATTACACAGGGCAATGAGGAAGCCAGCCAGGCGGGTACCAGCATGCAGGGTATCGTGAGCGATATTGGCCATGTGAAGGACATCATGGGCGAGATCAGCTCCTCAAGCCAGGAACAGACTTCAGGTATCGAGCAGATCAATGTCGCAGTCACCCAGATGGACGACGTCACCCGTCAAAACGCAAGCCTTGTTGAGGAATCAGCAGCGGCGGCCACCAGCCTGCAGGAACAGGCCCATACGCTCGCCGAACTCGTTGCCACCTTCGATCTTGGACAACAAGAGGGGCAGCGAAGCACGACAGTTGACGTCCGGGAGATCACGCATATTCCCTCCTTACCGGAAAAGGCGCTCAACCCGACCGTGAGGCGTGTGCTACACAAAGAACAACCCGGCACGAGGACTCAAAGCAGCACGCGCCCGGCATTGAGCGCCCCTGCTCAGCGGGTGGCCCCCCAATCTGCGGAATGGGCCGAGTTTTGAAGTCCTTGGGAGCTAGTATGAAACTCGATCAAAACGTCCGGGATATGGTTGGTGCCGAAGGCAAGGAATGTCTGGTTTTCGTACTGGGCGATCAGGAATACGGCATCGACATCCTGAGCGTGCAGGAAATTCGCGGCCATGACAGTCAGCACATCACAACGATTGTCGATATGCCGACTTTCATCAAAGGCATCACCAATTTGCGCGGGATAATCGTACCGATCATCGACCTGCGCGTAAAGTTCAACCTGGCGCGGGTTCAGTACACGGATCAGACTGTGGTTATCATTCTGAATATTTACGACCGCGTGATTGGTGTAGTGGTTGACGGGGTATCGGATGTTGTGAACCTGCAGCCTGATCAAATCAAAGAAGCACCACAATTCCATGCCTCGATGTCGGCGCAGTACTTGACGGGTATCGGGACGATGGGTGAGCGCATGATTATTCTGATGGATATCGAAAAATTGATGAGTGACGAGGACATGGCTCTGATGGAACAAGCAGCCGTGTAGGGCTAGCCTCATAGCGAAATATTTTAATGGTCAATTAATCAAGTGCGCATCACGCATCCTCTGGCAGGCCTTCTGTTGTTCATCGCACTGGCCCTATCGTCGCCTGCCGGGGCTATCACTTTACGCGTGGGAGTCGCCGATTTTCAGCCCGATATCTATCTGCAGACGGATGGCCGTCCAGGCGGAATCCTAGGTGAGCTGTTGAATGAGATTGCGGCACGCGAAGACTGGACGTTGGAATCCCGACCCTGCCACTGGATCGATTGTCTGTCCCGACTGCAGGCTGGCACGATTGATCTGCTACCTGATGTCCGGTATACGTCGCAGCGTGCGCAGACTCTGGATTTTCACCAGGTACCGGTGCTGTCTAGATCGTCGCAAATCTATGCGCCTGAAGGTGCTTCCATGGATACACTCGAAGAGCTGGAGGGTCGGCGCATCGCCATCCTGGCAGGCTCGGCACAGTACGATGTGCTGCAGTCGCAGCTCTCCCGCCTGAACGTAAAAGCTACGCTGCTCCCGATCAAGGAACTGGAAGACGGTTTTAGGATGGTTGGCAGCGGGGCAGCGGACGCGGCCGTTGCGGATTATTTTTTTGGCGCCTTGACGGTATCCCGATACCACCTGAGCGCAACACCTATCATATTTGACACAGGCAATATTTTTTACGCGACACCCGAAAGACGCTATCCGCTTGTTCTGGCTACGATCGATCAATACCTGCAAGCATGGAAGGCTGATCCCGACTCGGTTTATTACCGGATACTGAAACGGTGGGGCCAACCGATACAAGATCCCGCGCCCCACTGGTATTCCCACTGGGGCATATTGGCTTTCCTGGGGCTGATGTTACTTATTATCACAGGCTATGGCTGGTATCAGCGTAACCGCATGCTGATGTTTCTATCGCTTTTCCAGGCAAAAAACAGGGAGTTCGATATTGTCTTCAATCAGCAGAATCAACTGCATGAGCAGATCCAGCAGGCAAGTTTTTTTGATACGCTGACTGATCTCCCAAACCGGCGACTACTGTTCACCCGAATCGAGCAGGCCATGGCGAACACCATAACGGAAAAAACAGTCTCAGCCATCGTTATGCTGGATATCGACTATTTCGGAAAAATCAATGACATATACGGTATGGCAGCTGGCGATCAGGTGCTCCAGCAGGTTGCCAAGCGGCTAATTGCCCATACTTTCGCCCGCGACACGGTATCACGCACCAATGGCGACGAATTTACCGTCCTGCTCACAGGGCTGGGCACGAACACCCTGGAATGCGCTCGAAAGGCCGTGAGCGTGGCTCAAAAACTGCTTCGGGCTCTAATATCTGAACCCGTGGAAATCAGCGGCAAGCCCTATACATTACGTATCAGCGTTGGGCTGACGCTGGTGGATAATCAGACACAGACGGTGGCTGACCTCTTGCGTGAAACCGATATCGCCCTGCATCGCTCGGAGGCTCTGGGCGGCAATCAGGTCGTACTCTTTAAGCAAGACATCCAACAGCAGATTGAATACCGCCAGGCGCTCGAACAGGACTTGGCTAAAGCCATCGAAAACCACGAACTGAGCTTGCATGTACAGCCCCAGTTCGCAGTGAATGGCTGCACTACCGGAGCTGAACTACTCGCCCGCTGGCATCACTCTGTGCATGGCGCAATATCACCTGGCGAGTTCATCCCTATGGCTCAGGAAGCAAGCCTGCTGGGACCGCTGACCTGTCAGTTCCTGACATACGCCTGTGAAACCGTGCAAGCCTTGCAGAATCTGGGCCAGACCTATCCTGTATCCGTCAATGTTTCTCCGCAAACCCTTTCAGACCCTCTCTTTATCCGGACAGTGCACGAAACGCTGAATCGCACCAGCGTACCAGCGAATCGGCTGATCTTTGAGATTACCGAGGAGATCGCCATTGAAAACATGGCGACCATCACACAACACATGCATGAGCTGAACACTCGCGGAATCCTCTTTTCCATCGACGACTTCGGCACCGGTTACGCGAATCTGGCGTATCTCATGAAACTCCCAGTCCAGGAACTGAAAATCGACAAAAGCCTGATCCAAGAGATACCGGAGAGCGAGAAAAGCCTGATCGTCATAGAACTGATCCTCTCCATGGCGGATCAGTTCGGATTGCGCACGGTCGCCGAAGGTGTCGAAACAAACTCGCAACGGGAGTGCCTGTTCATGCGCGGCTGCAACGCGATTCAAGGATACCTGTTAGCCCGCCCGATGCCGATCGCGGACTGGCTCGATCAAGTAAAAAATGAGACAGAAAAGGCATCCATAGAAAGTACATGAGGCTCCGCCAGCGCCTGGGCTACCCGCAAAAGAGACCTCATCAGTACACAATGTAGGCATCCCCACTTCGACAGAACAGTCGTAATAGCCATCCTTGGGGAAAAATGAAGCCAGTGACATGCCAGATGACCAGGACTTGAAGAGTTTCGGCTGCCCATCAACCCAAGCCATCCCTTCAAATAGTATGAAAAAAACCCCCACATAAAACCGCTGATGCCCTGATCATGCCTCCTCTCCAAAATCGCTTTGTAATCCAGAAAAGTAAATTACTGTAACATTTAAATCAATCAAAAAACCTTAACTGATCCAGACAATTCAACAACTATTTAAGATCATTTATCACCCTTTTGTGGGCGATTTTCGGTGTCTGTCAACATAGTTGGAACATGAATCATGCAGCGTCTAACTCTTTCTGGCCGTGAATGATGGGCGTCTGTCTTTCGGGATTGAGCCACACCTCGGCGATGGGCTGGCAGTTACGCACACCACGCGACCAGCGTGCCGGGTGTCGCGCCTTGGCCTGGGTGAGGATCTGGTGACGTTGACGCAGGATTGTCAAGGGTCTTCCAGATTTCCCCAGTTGGGGTCACGCAAATTTCCTCACCCGTGTGGCCGTCATTCGACGGCTGG
>NZ_JBELOI010000023.1:0-9714 GCF_040276065.1 Castellaniella sp. GW247-6E4
CGGGGGCTTCCTGATTGGGTCTCGTTCAACAACCTACATTCTGACAGGTCCAGGGGACTTGATCAGACCTTCCCTAGTCTATCGCAGTGAAGTGACCTCTGATAACGTCTTGAAGGTCATTCGGGATGCCGTAACAAAAAAATGGGAACCTAAAGTGCTCACCCTCCCATTTAAATATCCGCCTGGAGGAGGGCTGCCTAGTGGTGTTGTTCCGGAGGCATACGGTGCTGTGTGGAATCTGCTCTTCTTTGACGGAGCGTTGGCTCATTTATCGCGCGCTGTTCACGAGCGTGTCCGCAAGCAGCTTGGCTTTGTCATTAGTTGGGGCGCTCCCGGGCACTTCGAGAGACGACCGAACGTAGAACGCACCTTTCGGCGTATAGCTGATGATGTTTTTAAGCGTCTGCCCTCCACGACAGGATCGAATCCTTATAACGGCAGGGCTCCAGACGGGGAGGCCAAGGCGTTACGCTACAAAATTCGAGCTGAGGAAGCGGAGCAAATGCTCGATGTATACATCGCTCAGCACAATGTGACTCCCTGCGAAGGCATTTCCCTTCTTACGCCACTCGAATACATCAGGCATTTCCTAGATAAGCAGAACGCAGGTTTTATGCTTCGCCAACTGCCAAAAGCACAGGGAGCGCATATGTTGTTGGTTACCGAAGAGGTCATTGTTCGTGGAAGCATTAAGGATGGCCGTAGACCTTATATCCAGCTGGATAGGGTTCATTACACCAGTCCTGTACTAGTCGAGCTTGGCAATCTAATTGGTGAAACAATACTAGTCACAATTGACGAAGATGATATGCGCCAGGTGAAGGCATTCTTGAAAAATGGGGCAGAATTAGGTTTCTTAACTGCTAAGGGACGATGGGCAAATTCGAAACACAGCCGGCGCACACGTAAGGCGATTAACAGTCTCATATCTAAACGTGTTCTTGTAATTTCTGAGTTCGACGATCCCGTACATGCGTATCTTTCTTATCTTTCAGCACAAAACAAGCAGCGCTCGACAAGTCCGATACCTAGAAAACAGGCCACCGATGCTACTCGGATAGCCAAAGAAGCGGATCTACCACTAAAAGTAGTGGTTGCTCCCGAGGTGCAGCGAGAGAACTCTACAGCTACCCCCAAGGTTTTGTCAGAGACAAGGCAGCGCCGATCATTAATGGACACAGACGCTCCGACGTTGCGACTAGTCAGAAATCGACGATAGGAGAGGGCCATGCCAGATAAGAAAATGGTCAATCAACTAACTACAGAACAACGAGCAGCTCTTCTGAGCACTCATCCAATCTTGGAAAAAAACTATCGATTACCGACTCCCATGTTGGAACGGACGTATGCTGTTATCCGAGAACGCGTATGGATGAAGCGAACAGGTGTGTATCTTTATGCGAGCCCTCGTATGGGGAAAACAACTTGTGCAGAGACAATTCAGGCCTTACTTCTTTTAGAATTCCCCAAACTTCATATTGTACGAATTGATGCGAGGCGAAACTTACGACCATCAGATGCACATATGTTCCGATTGCTCTTGGAGGGTGTAAATCATGCGCTAAGTAAACGGACTCATGCGGACTTGCTGTTTTATAATGTCAAGGCAGATATTATGGTCAAGTTGGCCGCTTTAGGGGGAAACCATCTGGTACTAATAATTGACGAAATGCATCGACTCAACGACAAAGATCTTGAGCAATTATTGGCAGTGCATAACGCATTGCATATGCAAAAAATCAGCATGACCACAATTTCTTTTGCGCAGCCAGAGATCATGGACAGGGTAACTGGGCTCATGACGAGGAGGCAGCATCAACTATTAGCACGGTTCCTTGCCGAGCCAATTCAATTCGAAGGCTGTTCGTCCGCCAACGATCTTCGAAATATATTGAATTCCTACGACTATGATTCAGAATATCCAGAAGGCTCTGGTTGGTCATACACGCGATTTTTTTTGCCCGAAGGATATGAGGCTGGATTTCGGCTTATCAATTATTCGGAGAAAATTTGGGATGTGTTGTTTAATGCACTTGGTTCTTATACTGAAGCAGGTGTTCCTATGGAGCATGTCTGCTTGACCGTAGAATATCTGCTTATCGCGCTTCGCACTGAAGATTGCTGCAATGTCACTATTTCAGATGAGGATATTAATGACGCGGTTGGCTCCTCCAACTTGGCTGTCTTCAGCGGTCTAATGCATGGCAACATTGGTAATACGCACTAATCGACGGTTGTGTATCTAAAGCTGATTATTAAAATTAATAACAAATACAAATAATCAACCACTTTTATTTACTGATGAGTATGACTATGTCAAAAAACAATAAAATGTCAGATCGATTAACTTGGGATTCTCATGCGCCAGCACCTTACGAGTCTGCATGGTCAGTATTTTTAAAGATCCTATCAATTAATTGCATAACGATGCGTGAATTAGAGGAGCTGATAGAACGAGAGCCAGTGAAAAATAAGAGCGGCTTGTATCGAAACTATCTAAATGGAGATTGGATAGACTTTGACCGTTACGCAACCCTACTTGGCGTAGCTGCTGAACGGTTGAAAGACGGGTTTTTGGATCAGTTAGGTATTGCTCCAGTCGGCTCCTTTGATCTTGATATTCGCCATTGCCCGTACTGCGACAGACTTGGCTATCATTGCGTATTATTTCAACTTTCCATGATTGACGAATGCCCTTGGCATCGTTGTAAGCTCGTTAAATCCTGTGGATCATGTGACTCTCTACGTCCGCTCAGCCCCATCCAATCAACCTGTATAAGTTGCGGAAAAAGTCTCGATAACTTTATTAGCGCTCCACGTTTTAATGCTCTTGATAACGCCCTGAAATATGCTGTTATTGGCTATTGCAGAGAATTTATTGATTGGTGGGCGGAGGTGGAGGCAGGTACGTCATGCTGCCCGTCGTTTACAAATGCACTACTGCGTATTCGTCGGGCGGATCAAACAGAAATGCAATTTGCTCAATGGCAATTAGGTTTCGTTCGAAAAATCACAAAGAAAGAACTATTTTGGAAGTTTTCCATACGTGAAAAACCTGCACATGTTATTTCGCGGTCTTGTTTAATAAATAAAGATGAAAGCTTACAAAGGCATTATTTTTCTGATGACATAGGACATAGTTATCGTAGCATCCGGCGTCACATCTATAAAAAGTATTTACGTCCCCATCATGCTTGTATCCATCACTTAGTTAATCTATCACGTAATGAGACTCTCTATCTGCATAGCGAAAAGACCTGCTTACCTGCTGTGGCGTTCCTGGCTTGGAGGATGTCGGTCGAGGGCATTTGCAATATCGAAGGGCTTCGCTCCCCTAAGGGAGAACAAGTACCTTTGCGGTTGATGCAGCCGAGTACGTGGCCATTCTCTCTTGCGGGCGGCGATCAACTCCGTTGGACATATGATGGGTTTTTTGGACTATTAGCGGCGCTCGAAGACACGCACGAACGGCATTGGCGGATAATCGTTGCCATGAACGATTATCTGGCATGTGATGGCTTTCTGCAATCTCGGTTGATCGAGGATGCAACCTCACCTGCGGATGAGACAAGTACGGTCAGAAGTGGCGTAGTGCAGATTCTCTGCCCAGAAGTAGCATGCTTAGCAGAAAAATCTTGTGCAAAATGGCGTGCACTAACTCGCTCGTCTGATCGAAGTATGTGCGATCAACATGCGTTTGATCAAGCTATGACCTGGTCTTGGGCAACCAACCCAGGAAACTCTCATAAAAACCTATTTAAGCTAACTCAGAACGAGCGATTCGGGCGGCCAACATTTGAATATTTTAATGTCTGAATCGGTTAGTCTAAAGATTTTGAGATTATTTTATGTTGTATTGCACGGGAATCAAGAGTGAATGCATAGCTTGACCAGTGGTCGCTTCGAGCTGTGCCACTTGACCCCGAGCACAATGATTTTTTGTCAAAATCCTACTCGTAATTCAGGGTCTTTTTTTGTGAATGAAGGCCATCGACAACTCCTAAGCATTACACTAGTGCCGTATTAACTCCTTTTGACTAGGGCTAGGCTATCTAGGGAAGGTCTGATCAAGCCGGTTTCAGAATCCGCTTTTCCAGCCCAATCGACTCGGTTTTCATAATGCAGAAAATTTGCTCAAAAATAGGCCAGAATCGGGGCGATTCCCGCCCTGACATGCCCGTTTTGGGCCCTCTGCACCCATTTCGGGCGCACCTATCCAGCCGTAGCCATCAAATGGTGGCGCACCTTCCACAGATTTGCCAACGTAAACAGCATCTTCAGCTGCGCCGTGTTCTTGGCCAGCCCCCGATAGCGCACCTTGGTAAATCCAAACTGGCATTTGATCACCCGAAACGGATGCTCCACCCGCGAGCGCAGGCTGGCCTTGGCTCGTTCGTAGGACTCCAGCATCCGACCCATGTTGCTCTTGCCCAGCGCACTGCGTTTGCCCGGACGCATGGCAATGTGCCACCGCACGTTGCGACTCTGGTTTTCCTCTCGCGCCTGGAGACCTCGGTAGCCTGCATCGCCCAGCACCAATTCTTCTTCACCGTGCAGCAGCGCATGGGCCTGCGTGACATCGTGAACATTGGCTGCCGTGCCCACCACGGTGTGCACCAGGCCGGTCATGTCCACGCCAATGTGGGCCTTCATGCCAAAGTGCCACTGGTTACCTTTCTTGGTCTGATGCATCTCGGGATCCCGCGCGCCTGCGGCGTTCTTCGTAGAACTGGGCGCTTCGATGATCGTGGCATCGATGATCGTGCCCTTGCGCACCGTGATGCCCTGGTCAGCCAACAGCAGGTTCACCGCCTCCAGCGCGTCTGCTGCAATGTCGTGCTTTTCCAGCAGATGACGAAAGTTCAGGATCGTCGTCTCGTCCGGAATGCTGCCACGCGTGAGCGACAGCTTGGCAAAATTGCGTATCGAGGTGCTGTCGTAGAGCGCCTCTTCCATCGCCGGGTCGCTCAAGTTGAACCACTGCTGCATGAAGTGGATGCGCAGCATCACTTCGAGCGGATAAGGCCTGCGGCCGTTGCCGGCCTTCGGGTAGTGGGGTTCGACCAAGTCAGCGAAGACCTTCCAGGGAACAGCCCGTTCCATCTCAGCCAGGAACTTCTCGCGGCGCGTCACCTTGCGCTTGCCTGCAAACTCGGCGTCGGAAAAACTCAACTGGCTCATCGGGGGCTTCCTGATTGGGTCTCGTTCAACAACCTACATTCTGACAGGTCATCGGGACTTGTTCAGAGCGTCCCTAGTTCGACGATTAAAGTAGGCATTCGATGAACAATCAGCCAGTTCGCCAGCACTGGGTTCCGAAGGTGTACTTGCGTGCTTTTTGTGCGGACCCGGTGGATCGTGAGCAAATCTATGGGGTTAACCTAATAACAGGGATAGAGTTCTTTACGTCGATAGAGCGAGTAGCCGTCAAGAAGCATTTTTATACGCTCGGATTAGATACGGGCGACCTATCGTTTGAGGTTGAGGAGGTTTTATCACGGTTGGAGTCAGATGTCCGGGATGTCCTTGCCGATGTTCGAAGTCGCGAACTCCTTCCTTCAAGGTCATCTGCTCGGTCGATACTTGCTGCCTTCATAGGGACGCAGCTCATGCGAACTCGCCAGGGCCTCCAGATTGTTCATGGCTACAGGGACGAAGTACGCGCGGGTACCGGTCCAGTTGAAACAAGGCTTCCACCACACCAGGCTACGGAACTGCTCTCGCTTGGCAACGAAGGAATGCGAGAGTTTTTCGCTAAATTAGTGCTCAAAGCTGGTCTGAGTCTGGGCGCTCACATATCGAAAATGCAATGGAATTTGATTCGAGCAGTTGATGGTTATTTCATCACCTCGGAGAATCCCGTATTTACATTTCATCCCATAGACTCTGCATGGGGAGTGGGTTCAGCTGGATCAATCACTTGCTTCCCCCTCTCGCCCAAACTCTTTCTCCATCTGGAGAACGAGCCAACTTTGCCAGAACGCCCTGTACATGACTTGCCAGCACAAGGAGTGCGGGGTCTCAACGGGTTGACTGTCCTTTCTGCCGAGCAGTTTTTGTACTCGCACGTACCATTCAAGCATATTCAAGATCTACTGGTTGAACGAGAAGAGGGCAAGCGAAGGGCATTCGGTCCGCGATGGCAAAGGGGGCAGGGGACTAACGTTTGACGGTTTCGGTCGTATCCACCACCCCGAGGTAGCCTGCCAACGGGTGAACCGTATGCTCTCGTGTCAACTGCGCTACGGCTAAATTAGCGCTTCATGAATTTTTAACAGCAATTGTAGTTGTAAAACTCAACAACTCCGCTGGCTCAACCTTCAATGTCTGCGCGAGCAGCACGATGTTCAGTAAAGAGATATTGCGCTTACCTCTCTCTACGCCACTGACATAGCTACGGGCGATTCCGCTCATCAGGGCAAGCTGTTCCTGGGAGATCCCTTGCTCTTTCCGCAGTTGTGCCAGGCGCTGGCCGAAGAGCGTTAGCGGAGAGAGCGATGGTGTAGGTTCATTCTTCATCAATAGAATGCTATAAGTTCGCGCTGTATAAGTTAACGCTCTTTAAGTACACGCTCTATGAGTGACATTTGTTTCGATTGTCGCTATACTACTACCTGTCCAAATCAACGAATCTTTTGAGCCGCGCGTCGGTTGTGTTCATTTTTAGATTGCCCCTTACGTCTATGCTGCTTGGACATATCGTCGCCGCGAGTTTTAAGCGGGTCGCAGGCTGATGTTCAGCGTAAGAGCTGGCACAGGAGAGTACTGATGTTTTTCACGCGCGAAAATGACGAAACGCCCTTTGGAGCAGGTATCTGTGAAGGGTTAAAGAGCTGGAGGTTTGTTCGGTGGCAGATGGGGAGCCATTGGTTTTTAGTAACTGTTGTGGTGCTGATCGACGGTGATCGGTGTACTGACACCTTGATGATTTCACGTCTAGAAGATATAGCGAGTCTTGCCGCGAGCGGAGCAGAGAGCTCTGAGGTCACACAGGTTCAGTTGGTTAGCGCTCCTTACATGAATCAAACAAAACAATGGACGATGGAACCTTTAACTCAAATCATTGAAGGTTTCTTGCCTGGAGAAGGAGACAAGATAGTGCATGTTCTGAAATGTCGTAACAGCACGATTTACATAGATGAGGACGTCCTCGTCAGAATACCCCAGCTGATTAAGCCCAAGGTTATTTTTTCGGATGCCTCATGAGATACGGCACTTATGGCAGCTACATAAGAGCATAAAAATTGAGGTGCAGGGCATAGGCATCCTCCAAGTGCAATTCACCAACTACTTATTTGCTCAGTAAATACTCATTCCCGTGGATCAAATGTCTCAACATACTTTTGTTATGCAAAATTTCGATAATCTTCTCAACGTAGCGATTAGGCTGGTTTACCTTGAGTCTAAGGAATGTTGGATTTCGGGAAAGATGGCCAAGTGTTGTGGGAAAAGTTGGCCATCTGTAGTGACTGGGAAAATGACCGCCTAATTGGCGGTCGTTTTTTGAGTCCGAAAAGCAGCGTTTTTGCTTTGAGTGATAACCGGTGGGATTGCATTGCTAGTGCTTGCTATCCGCTTTAGGTATATCGGCCTCAATCTGCCCTAGCTACACAGTAGGCGAGATCAGAAAGCCTTGCTAGCGCTCCGCAGTAGCTTGTAGCCACGCTGTGATTTTTTCGCGAATCACGGGATCCCACACCCCACTTTCTGGATCGCACAGCACCAGCTGGAGTGGCTGCGGTGTTGGGAATTCGCCAGCGTGGTCATCAAGCACGATCCAATCTCCAGGGTTACTTGTCTTCACGTGGTTGAGGATGGACTGCCAGCGATCACCGTTATCGGTCTTCCCTATGTAGCGGTCGCCCAGAGGGCCAAGATACCGCCTCAATTCTTGATCAGGCAGCAATTGTCGCCACGACGAATGCACGACGATTTTTACGTCTTTGTGTTCAGTCAATAGCTCCTCGAGGATGTACGTCCACCGAAAGAGCCGCCCCTGCTGGACTGCCGCTTCTCTAGGGAGCCGCATCTCGAAGACGGCTAGAGCGCTGACTGGATGTAGCACGCCATCGAAATCGCAGTAGATAATACGCACTTGTCTGATTGAGAGTCCGTGACAGGTCAATGTTACTGAGTTTGGGGTCATGCCGCCATCAGACTTGGTCAACTCAGCCAGGGTGAGCGCCGAACCGAGCATAGCCTTCTTGTGTGATCCGATCGCCTAGTGGCGAATGGCTGGATTTCACCGCTTTTTTCGCGAGGATTCTGCGCTATCTGAGGGTGCCAACGCTATACCTATAGTCACTTACTGGTATGGCTTATGTTCAAAACATCACTTCTCTCGCTGCCGCTGATTGCGGCGTTATCGATCGCGGCGGCCCCTGTCTTGGCTGCGGACTATTACATTGTGGTGCCGGCGCCGGGTAAAGGTGCGCCTTACGCTGCGATCCAGTTGGAACTCAGTCCGGCAAATTTGCCTGCAGGTTGGGTAGGAGGCCCGTATGCTGGGTTTGATTTCAATACGGCGCTCCAGATCACAGGAGATGCTGCGCTGGATATGAGCCTCGTGACCTGGTCAGCCTATGCTGGCGCATTGCCCGAGGGATTGACGCTTACCAAGGAAGGGAGCGTGAGCGGAACTCCGACCGTAGCGGGCACCTCGAGCTTTCAAGTTCTGGCCCGATACAGAACCAAATCCGCAGTGGGTACCTATGCCGTGGAGGTGACGGCGGAAAGACACCTTGTTGAGCAGGCGGGTGTGCGGTCCTGGGAGGATGGCACCTTTGCTCAGAGCTGCTTGGAGTATCGCCAGCCGACTCAACCGTATGTATACGCTGGGGCGACCGGCGACGGTACGTATCGCATAGCTCCGAATGGCCAGGCGCCGTTTGACGCGTATTGCGATATGACTTCTGAGGGCGGAGGCTGGACGCGTGTGGTGCGTCAAACGGAAACCCAGCCGGTTGGTTCCTGGGAGGGCGGCACAAATGGTGCCTCCTACACGCTGACTTCAGCCAAAATCCCCACGCATACCCAGACTGCCTTCGGTAAAAATGGGCAGGCCACCTATGTGGATTACGTGAATTTTGTCTATACGACTGGGTTGATCGCGCCGGCCCAAGTTGCCACGAGCCCTAAGACAGGTAGGTCATATCACATCTATCGGCATTCCAGCTACTACTATAGCAATCACGATCCGGATAATGTCTTGTACACAACGGGTCTTAGGGCTGAATGGCGATACACCCTCACATTCGACGTCATTGGATCCTATGGAAACGATTGGACGTTTTCTCCCTGGGCTGATGCGGAGGGAAATCGAGGCCTTGCCATAGGTGGGGCCTATCTTCCTGGGATTGATGGCTTCGCCTGGACCGTCTGGGTGCGCTAATTACTGCCTAGCCGAGGATGCGGCCTTGTCGAGGTTATGGAGGAGCGCCACCGCATTCAGAGCTGATCGGCGCGCCCATCAATGCAAGGCCTGCTTAGACGTTCTGTAGGTATGGACAAGCCATTCAAAAAGACTGAGTACAGTTTCGTCGTCGGGGTCGTCAAGGCTTGCGTGCGCCAGGTAGATCGCTGTGTCGAGGAGCTGGTTGGCAATGTTTTCGTCCATGGGGTGAGTGTGGACGAACCTGTGGATTTGCCCCCGTATTACCGGACACAGAATCACCCTTGGGTTGATAAATCCTGATGGCGCCTGAACTCCCTGGG
>NZ_JBELOI010000024.1:0-7529 GCF_040276065.1 Castellaniella sp. GW247-6E4
GGGGTCTTCGTCTTGCGAGGCATAATCACTCCTTGAGTGCATGTTATGCCTTAAACACGAAATTAATGACAGGCCCCTCTACCAGGGCAGATTCAACTTTTTTCATCCTATCTGTGTTGAGCGCGTTTCAACGTGGAGTTTCTAATCAGCCCATTGAGGTGACTTTGAACCCACGCCTGAACGTCTTCATCAGTCAGGCTCACACCAACCTCAAAATTCCGGCTAAATGCGTCATCTGTAAGGTTGGCACTGGATAATAAGACGACCTCATCCACCACTGCCAGCTTCGCATGAAGCTTTCCGGGCCTGCCTGCCTGATTCCGTTCACGCTTTTCCACGGGCCAGAAATAGACTTCCGCCACATTCACCAGTGCAGGCGGGAATGCTTTGAGCGCGTCAAAGCTGAGCTGTCCCTCCGATGTCTCGGAAAACTCGAGAATCAATCGTATCTTGACCCCGCGCCCAGCCGCCTTCAGCAAGGCTATTGCCAGGCGCTCGACCTTCACCGCGGCAAAGGTGACCAGCAGAATTTCCTTCTTGGCCGAGGCAATCAAGTCATAAAGGGCTTGGTCAATGCGTCTTGCTGGCAAATAGCCAGCGGGTGGCGGTCCAGACCACAGCATCTCAATCTGCCGAGCCCGCTGGTCACGGTGATGAATCTCGAACGCAATTCGCAAACTGCATCCAAGAGCTTCCCAAGAGAGCTTGCCGACAGCCATATCGACGACCTGATATAGCAAAAACGCCAGATCAGCATTACTAGTTGCCGGCATGCGCTTTTTGATGAAATCAGGCGTCGCTGTTGCCGGTACGGTACGCAAGATCTCGCAGGCTTCATTCAACCAGATCATGGGCGCTCTCATAATGAGCGCATGAACGGATGGCGTGAGCGATTGATCCATAGTCAGTCAAAGAACGCCGTGTTGGTGGCCGCAAAGGTATTGACTAGAGCGGACCTGTCCAAATAGCGGTTGCCCCGCTCACATGATGTCTCGGGTGCAAACTGACAAGCGTGGCAGCAGGCACCTTGAATCGTTCTTCCCAGCGTGTCCGGCTGATGTTCAGCGCACAATGGATCAGAAGCACACAGGCGCATGCTTTCCGAAGCTTGTTGTAAGTGGCGCCCAAGGGTGATCGGGTCCCCCAGTTCTACCAATCCGCCCAGCGTGCCTTCGCTGTCGGGCGCTGCGGTGTAGAGTAGGATGCCCGCCATCGGACCGCCGGGCTCACCCGGCTGTCGAGAGTACAGGCGCTCTCGAACGCTAGCAGCCGTGTAGCCACAATCCAGCACGATTTGCCGCATCAAAGCGTGCGCAAGTGAATGCAGCAGTACCAGCCGAATACCAGGGAATTGATCACTGGCGGGCTCAAGCCTCCGCAGCAACCGCCAAGCTTTGTGTGATTCCAAGAACTGCTGCTGAAGCTTTTGAACTTCGGATTTTTGCTCCCAACTCAGCAAGGCTTCTTCCCGGATTCTGAGAAAAATTCCCTCTCCGCGGACTTCCGAAGCCGGCAACCATTTTGGGCTTTCTCGGCTCAGCTTGGTCAGGCGCGCTTCACCTAGATTTGTCGCCTCAGCGAAATCAGCATTCGATTCGATGCGCGTAAAGCCCATCAATGCACGCACCTCCCGAATGCGCTCCACCAGCACGGTATCTTCCAGCAAGGTCTCATAGCCCTTCGGTGGTGCCACACGCCTGAGCTTGAAATCACGATTTTCCGCGGCACTCTCGGGGTTCGAAAAAACCTGCCACTCGGGGAGCTTCAAATCTTCTGGCGGCACATCGCCTTGCTGGTGGCCGACACGCCTGGTCTCGATAGCGCCCCAGATGTCTTCATCGCTGTACTCAGAGAACAATGGAATCAACGACTGAAACTTTTGGCTCTTCTTTCGCATGAGCCGCAGTTCATCCAGGTCCTCTGTATCCTTCAACTCGGCCCATTGTTCTTCTACCATCTTGCCGAGCTTGTCCACCGACCGCGGGATGGAAAGTGCCGACAGTGCTGTGGGGAACCAACTATTGGATGCCCCCAGCAGAATCGTTTTTGCAGGCTCCTGGCAGTTTGGCTCAAGCAATCGCAAGTGAGGGTGATGACCGCGACACTTGAAGGGCGTGCTGGAGTCAAACGCATCCGCCATACGGCGGCTGGCGCCGCAACTGTGGCACTCGACCACAATGTCCGAGGCATCACCGGACGCCCCGTACTCACGCAAGGTAAGCTGCGCGCCTTGGCACGGCACGTTCCCCTTGTGGACAAATTCCAGCCAAGGAAAGTCTGTCAAATGCCCTTCACGGCAGGCAATCAGGAAGCGGACAGACAAAGCCGAAGGAGCCCTGCCTCCCTGGCTTTTCAGGCAACCTTGATGGACGTACTCTGTTTTGTCAGGGCGGTATGGGTCCTGCGCCAGCTTGAATACGCCAGACTCCACCGTCGCCAGCGTATCGCACAGCGAGCAACGCAACCAGCGAGGAAACGGCACCACGGGAGCCCCCACAGCGGGAGCAGCCGGATCTTTTTCCATGCCGTCCAGTTTAATCGGTGGCAAGTACAGCTTGGTCAGTTGTGAGCCCAAACGCTTTTGAATCGCGGCGACCAGACGGTCTTCCTCGATTTCCTTGCAATAGCGGGTGTCCCAATCGTCCAGGCCCATTACCAGCGCCGACATGTTGGGCAAATCGACCAACGAGCCCACACCAAAGGTGAAAATCAGCTGGCTCGGGCGGAGTTCTCCAAGTTCATTCATGTTCTTTTCCTCAATCAGCTCGCAGCCCGGTGGTGCGTTGGTCCAGCACCAGATCCACCGTACCCTCCACATCCCGCAAGGAATTCAAGCAGGTGAACATTTGCCAATCGTTCTTACCGGCTTGTTCAAGCAACTCCACCGTGGCGCCGCCCTCTGACTTGTAACCCAGCTTGTGGTCCTTCTGGTTGTGGATCCGTTTCAGCCATTCATCACGCCGGCGATCAAGCATGTCCTTGATGCGATCGCCTACCAAAGTATCGTGAGTCGCGCGCTCTCCACGCTTGCTCAGTAGCTCGAACACCTGCGCCCACACCGGGTCGGTGTCTTGTACTTCACCTGCTTTCAGGTTGGCGTTCAGGTGGTCGTCCAGCAGACGCATCAGGCCCACCATGACGCCCGTAAGCCCCCGATCCAATGCGCGCGCGGAGAAGGGCGTCACTGACAACGCCTCGACATGCTTGTAGAAGGTCTCGTGGTAGTGTTCAAACCGCTCGTAGTGCGACAAGTCCCGCGGGCGGGCCCAGTTGAACACGGTGCTTACCAGCCCAGGCCCATCGGCCGAACGCCCCACACGGCTGGTGGCCTGGATGTATTCCGATGTGTTCTTGGGCTGACCTGCCACCACCATCATGCCGAGCCGATCAATGTCCACGCCGACCGAGATCATGTTGGTCGCCAGGATCACGTCATAGGGCACAGCCGAAGTCACCTTTTGCCCGGCTTTGCGTTCGGCAGCCCGCTGGGCCTCCAAGGACTTGTCGAACGCGGCCTCCAGGCGCTCCAAAATCTTTGGAATGTCCGTGCCGGACTTGCGCGAGGTCAGTTCCTCCACCAGCCGGACCCGACGCTTGGCCAAGCCGCGTTGGTCGGCATCGCGCAAACGGGCCTTGATGTCGTCCTCCACCAACCGGCGTGTGCCCGCCAGCTCCCGAATCGAGTTGAAGTACCCGGTCAAGGTCATGTAAGGGTCCGCCAGGCGGTCGTACTTCTCGAACAACACCTGCGCAGCGGCCATGTGGGCTACGTAGGTGCGGATCATGGCGACCGGATAGCGGCGGCCGAAAGCACTGATGCCCAGATAACGCCGTCCAGGATATTGCGGCCCCGCTGGTCGCTGGATGGCGAAAAAACTGTCCTTGATGCCTGTGCCCTGAGGAGGAAAAACCTCCAGCTTTCGCACAAACAGCTTTTGCACCTGATCAGGCGCTCGTCGAATCGTCGCAGTAGAGGCCACGACCTTGGGACGGACCTTCCCGCCATCCACTGTCCATGAGCACAGCTCATCCACCGCGGCCTCATACAAGCCCACCATCGAGCCCAGTGGCCCGCTGATCAGGTGCAGCTCGTCCTGGATGATCAGATCGGGGGGACGCAAGAAACCATGGGGGCGGTTCTTCACCGAGGGAAGGCCATTGCGCGCCGGATGCGACTGGCCGTCCTCGACACATGGCGAAAGGAATCCGTGGCGGTCGCACACTTCCGTCACCTTGCCGAACAGCATCTGCGTCAGACCGTTCCAAGGCATCTGAGCGAATTTGTCCACGGTCGCAATCAGCAGTGACGGTGGGCGGCGGTAGATTTCTTCGTCCACCACCATCACCGGCAAGCCTTCTTTAGGCGCACGGGCTTCGGTGAAGTCGCACCGGCCCAGGTTGTCGCCGCAGTAGGTCACGCAGCGGCCAATATCGCTGGGTGCCTCGTATACCCTCACGTGCTGCTCCTTGATCTCGCTGCCGCACCAAGGACAAGAGGTAATCTGCAGAGGACTGCCGTTTGCTGACGGCCGCCCACCGACATTGCGCTGGCGCAGAGCGCTGGCAGCACCGCTCAAGGTGTTGGGCGTGGTCTTGCCGCCGACCCACAGCCCAAGTCGGAAAGGCGTTTCACCCCACTTGGCCACATCGGTGCGGCGAATGGATTCACAGGCACAAATCAGCGCGGCGGCACGCTGGAACTGCTGCAAAGTCAACAGGCGCAGGGTGTAGCGCATCAGCACGGCCACCCCATGGTCACCACGGCGGCCTTCAATCACACCCTGCAAACGACGCAGCGCCAAGGTATAGGCCGTCAGGCCCAGATAGGCTTCGGTCTTACCACCACCGGTCGCAAACCACAGCAGGTCGGCCACGGCTTCGGTCTCGTGACTGCGATCGTGATGGTGCAGATCAGACAAGCTCGGTAAGTTGAGCAATACAAACGCCAGCTGGAACAAGCGCCAGCTTCGATTTCTCGGATCGTGGTCCAAGTCCGCGTAGCCATCCTCAACCTGCCTCTCCTTCTTGCGCACCTTGCGGGCGAAGGTGGAATGGATACGCTGTTGCCACATGGCTCGATTGGCAAAGCGGAAAGCTTCTTCTGCGAGCGGGTCATTCTCGATCAGGTCGATGCCTGCCCGGATGCGTTGCAGCGCCCGGGTGCAGCGGTCCACTGCTCGCTGCGCGGCCTCCTCATGCCCGGCCAGGCGTTCTGTTGGCAGACCGAGCTTGGCGGCCTCCATGCTGATCCAGAGCTGATACGCGGTTTCGATATGGCGCAGGCTGGCAATCAGGCCCGGCTTGGGCAGTTCGGCCAGCGCTTTCATATCCATGAAGACGCCGGTGAGGTTTTCATCGTCCGCGGGAGATCGTGGCGTCTGCTGGGGCACCTCAAATTGAGGCACCCATTCGGTTTCCACCTGGGTGGCTCGCTCAGCCAGTGGTTCTGGCAATGTGGCGTGTACCGAAATGCCATGCCCCACGGCAAATTCCCGCTGATGCCGGTAGAGCATTTCCAAGGTCTCGGTTTCTTCGCGGGTCAGCGGATCCATCTTGGACAGATCTGCCTTGGCGTTCTTGCGCTGCACGAAGATGGGCTGCTGTTCGGCACCGTGTACCCGCAGCTTGGGTTGGAACACCCAGACCTCATCCTTGGGCTCACCGCGGCGCGTGCGCTCTTCCTGCTGGTTGACCATGAACAGCGTCACCACCCAGCCGTCCGCGGTCAGGCGCATGCGACCCTGCAGCAGCACCAGCGGGTGGCCCGGATGCAATGGGGTGGGTTTGAGCATGCCGTTCTTCAGGCCAAGAACCAGCGGCGGCGCAGCCACCGGGGTGCGTTTCCACACATTGGCCGGGTTGCCATCGCGGTTGGCCTGCGCTTCGCTCTTCACCCGCAGGTATTGTCCCCAATCGGCTTCAACCACGATCTCTTTGGCTTCGGCGGCGACGACAAAGCTCAGGCCCATCGACGAGGGGAAATAGGTGCCCCCTGCAGGCACACCTGATTCCGGAGCCCCTTCTTCGCCTTCATCGCCACCACCGGCGCCCAGTTCGTCCAGTTCCCCGCGGTCGATCTGACTGTCTTTGGGGGCCAGCATGCCGACCAGATAACGCTGGTAGGCGTGGTCTTCATACTGATTCAGCTCTTCCTCTGGCCCGCCCGCGGGACCGAGCAAATCTCGCACGACCATGCCAGTCAGTTCATTGCGCAGATCGCTGGGGGACTTGGGGGCCAGTGCTGGTGCGGCTGGTGAAGCAGTCGGGTGTGTTGTACTCATGGCATTCTCCTGTTCACAAATCGAGCGCGCTTTGACCGACGCTGCCCTGTTTCTTTCGACCAAGTTTCTTGGCAGGCCTTTTTGCCGCTTGTGCCGCAGCAGCGGCGGCCTCCTCAGCATGGCGCTGATGATTCAGAGCCAGCAGGCGGTCAAGCACTTCGCGGCGAGCTGCTTCGGAAATGGTGAACCGAATACCCTGTTTGGTTTCGTGAAAACCGTGGCCGAGGTCGAGATCATGCCAACCGTAGGAGTCGGCAATGGCCTCATCCATTTCGATGTGCAGACTTCTTAATTGACAGATGTCAGTGGCGTCCTCATTCGAGTCGTGAAAATGGGTGTAAATTCTCGTCAGACCTTCGCCCCTGGCCTCAATAATTGACTGCCGGAATAAGTAGTATTTCTCTGCAATAACAGAAAGCTCGTCCGGGCAAGTGGGCATTGGAAATGTTGTTGCACACCTTTTGGGGCTGTACACAAGCCTAGTTTCACGCCGCAATCCCCAGCGCCATGCCCATGTTGAATGTACATCTGATTGAAGCACGGCGAATAAACCAAAGCTGTCGGCAGGGAAAACAACTAGCTTGTGCTTCAAAATGAAGTCTTTTTTTGGCACAAGCGTGAATCGTAGAAAAGATGACGTTTCACCACATGCAAAAGCATATTGATACAGCGAAACCGCCCTACAGATCGCAGCAGCCGGCGCAGAATGCGCATAGGCATCGGGACTGCTGATAGGTATCAGCCCGTTAGCACTTAAATTTCCACCACCGGCAATAAATGCCCGCAATTTTTCTGGCGCAATCGCATGGGGAGCAAGACGAAAATCAACAAGATCGTATAAATTTTCCCCTCCAATTGCCGGAACAAAAAACTCCTTAAGTTCCGGGGCTACAGCAACGCCGGAAAGATAAGTTGCGTATGAAATTTCTCGATTTGAAGGAGAAAGTTTTATTCCCAACCCAGAAAATGGGAAATTAGAAGTAAGTTCAAAAGGATGGATTTCAATCGGTTCGCCCGGATTCAGTTCGTCATCAATAGCATCGACCACCTGTCCGTCCAACATGCATGGAGCTACCCACGTTTTTCCAAACGATGTACTAACTACCTCCAGATTTGCTGTGCCTGGCCACTTGAATGGACTGCTTGCACAGTAGAGTATCCAACCGTTTGATCTAAGGAACATCTGAACAAGTCCCGTGGACCTGTCAGAATGTAGGTTGTTGAACGAGACCCGATCAGGACGCCCCC
>NZ_JBELOI010000025.1:0-6946 GCF_040276065.1 Castellaniella sp. GW247-6E4
AAAAGTAGCCATGACTGCCCCAAGCACCGCTCAAGATGATTGACGCCCGCCGCTCAGGATAGTTGACGTCAACCAGGCTCCACAATCCTGTCATAGAACCGAACAGTCGAAGCCTTTAACTGAATGGAGATGAACTCGCCATTAGAGGATAGGTCCGGAGATGTAGTGCCTTTGAGTTGGACTCGGAATATATCGGTGGCACGTTGACCCGGCGTGGTTTGGACTTGATAGTCCAGTCCGTAGTCATCATCTCCATCAAGGCTGTGTGGACGCCAGTTCCTCGGCATGCGTGCCCTGAAGCACCGCTCAGCATCCGCCCCAATGTCTTGTTGGTTTCCGGTTTGTGGCAATGGGCCTTCGACTGGCACTGGTTCCCCTTTGTTTATTGTTGATTAGAGCTATTACACACCTTGGTTTGGGCCAGTGCGCTGAACGCAGTGTTTTACGGTCATCGTGCATTATTTAATGCACCTAGTGTGATTACTGCTGCAAAACCGTCGGTTATGGGTAGTCGTGTCAGGTTTACAGCTTTCGATAGATCAAGGGCTGTACCTGATGGGTACCTCACAGCCGAGCTAAATAGTAGGCTGGGAAAAGGTTATTGTCCCAGCCTAGTGCACCTTGCGGTAGCTTAACGACCTTTGTTTGATTGGGAAACCAAGCTTGCAGCCAAGGTTTTAGTTACGGAAGCTGAGCGAGGGTTGTCCAGGGCACGAGAGGCACGTGCTTCCATCCCAGCGCCAGTTTGGGCGTGTGAGCCTGTCTGGCGCAAGGCTCCGCCTGCAAGTGACTTTTGAAGGGCACTGGCGGAAGGATTGCTCAGTGTTTTTCCCGCAGTTGATGCGACACGGGAGGAGGTTTGCTTGCTATTGATAGCCATCATTGTTCCTATCGCCCCAGTGGTTTGGGAGTCGGCGTTCCTGGAGCAAAACACCAATACAGCGCTATTTTAATACCATATATCGTGTCCATCTAGGCTTCATGCCACTATATATAGTGTTTTTGCTGTTTTGGTGACTTTATTTTGCTCGAGCGCAGTTGCATGCGTGCCGTGAGGGTCTTGTCCCGCCTGCTGAATCCGCCCACGCGCGAAGCGCAGTTATGCCTAGCCAATCATCGTGCTCTCCCATCCCTGATCATCCTGGTAATCCAGGACAAAGCTTTAATGTCATTCACCATCAAGGACTAGCTATAGCAGTATGTCAGCCGTTAACCTATACTAGTTAAATGACCTGGATCAAAGCTTTTGTGTGCATTTTGATCGCGTGGATATCACTATTCGGATCCATCGCACAGGCGACTGTATGCCCTGATATGCCGATGATGACTATGTCCACAGAGGCTCAGGTAGTGGTCGGTCGAGATGTTCATGAAAACCTGCACAATGGGCAAATGCCTATTGCCACGGCCCCGCCGGGGTTTCACAGTGGGGCTTGCATGTCATTGTCATGCATGGTGGCTGTACTACCTGATAGACCTCAATTGGCGGTTATAGCTGTCTCGATGGCTTATGACCTGCCCAGCAATTTTCTTCCCGATCAGTTTCTTCCAGATGTTATGCCTCCGCCTCCGCGTACGCACAGAATATTTATTTAACGAGCTTTTCCGAATTGGCGCCTGCGTAATCCGCAGGGCCGCGCGTGGAGTTAATTGAATCTAGGAGATATACATGAATACGACGAGATTGCTTATTGCATCTTTTACCGTTCTTTTGTTGGGTATGGGCAACGTAGCCTTTGCAGCGACACCTAGCGGTGATAGCACCGTGACCATGCCCAATGCGTCAGGGATGACGCAGGATGGCAATACACCCAGAATGGGCCATATGATGCGTGGTGGCATGGGCGAGGGCGGCATGATGGGTGGTGGCATGATGGGAATGATGGGCGGTTGTCCGATGATGGGCTCAGAAGGAGGGCCCAACGGAAAAGTCATGATGCAGATGCATGGCGAGATGATGCGCTCCATGGGCGAGATTATGATGAAATATGCCGATAAACTTGAAGCACCGTCCTCGTCTACGTCTAAATAGTTAGGCTCGTATAGGCGAAAGAGGCGTCATCCCTTTGCAGCATGGGATGGCGCACAACTTACAGCATCTACTCGACCGGCTCAGTGGAAATATCGGGATATTTTCGAGAAAAATTACTGCTGAGCCCCTGAGCTAGATACTCCCGACCAAAACTCCATAAATTGGTTGCAAGCGTTCTATTGTTCGACTATAGTAGAAATATGGAAACAGATTCAGTTCTTGAGGCGCTTGCTGCCCTAGCTCACCCGATTCGCTTATCGGTCTATCGCCTCTTGGTGCAAGCCGGGCCAGAGGGTCTGCCCGCAGGGCGTATCGCCGAGTTGATGGAGATACCCGCCTCATCATTGTCCTTTCATTTGAAAGAGCTACACCGGGCAGGATTACTCGCCAGTCGTCAGGATGGGCGGTCGATTATTTATTCAGCGCGCTACGAGACGATGAACGATTTGCTTGGTTACCTCACGGAGAACTGCTGTGGCGGCAATCCGTGCTCGCCCATCACCAGCTGTGACACCACATTGGAGTCCAAATCATGAAGCGCTTTCATGTCCATGTCGCGGTAGCCGATCTGTCGGCCAGCATCCGCTACTACTCAGCACTCTTTGCAGCCGAACCCACAACGGTCAAACCAGATTATGCGAAATGGGCGCTCGACGATCCACGAGTAAATTTTGCGATCTCCGCCCGAGGCACTTCGCCAGACAAGCTCGGTGTCGATCACTTGGGTATTCAGGTGGAAACCGATGAGGAGCTGGCAGAGATGCAAGATCGCCTGGTAAGTGCGAGCCTCCCTCTGCAGGAGCAAAGCAATACAACCTGTTGCTATGCGAAGTCCGACAAGTACTGGTCTGTCGATCCCCAAGGCGTGGCCTGGGAGTCATTCCAGACGCTGGAGAGCGCACCGACCTATGGCCAGTCTCGCCAGGCAACAGACAGCAGTGGCGTGTGCTGTACGCCTGTACCGAGCTCCTTTGACATAGCGCCCAAGGCAGAAAATGCGTGCTGTAAGCCTGGCTCAGCTTGCTGCTAGGACCCAATGAGCCAACTCTCGTGACTTCCAAACACTATTCGATCATGTCTGACAGAATTTTCAATGTGCTGGGTAAAGAGTGCCTTCGGGCCTATAGCGCTAGCAGTCAACAAGCCACGGAGCCTAAGGAATGAGCTCAGTTGCGCAAGTAGCCGCTCTTCCGCAGGGCGGCGGTATCAGCTTCTTTGAGCGCTACCTGACCGTTTGGGTGCTGCTCTGTATCATCGCGGGCATCTTGCTCGGCCAAGGCATGCCAGGGGTATTTCAAGGCATCGCGGCTGTGGAGGTGGCACAAGTTAACCTGCCGGTGGGCCTGCTGATCTGGGTCATGATCATCCCCATGCTGATCAAGATCGATTTCGCCGCCATGGGGCAGGTAACCAGCCACTGGCGTGGCATCGGCGTGACGTTATTCGTAAATTGGCTGGTGAAGCCGTTTTCGATGGCGCTCTTGGCCTGGATCTTCATACGCCACCTGTTTGCAGACTGGTTACCCGCAGACCAGCTCGATAGCTATGTGGCGGGTCTGATTCTGCTGGCAGCCGCGCCATGCACCGCAATGGTTTTTGTCTGGTCGCAGCTATGCAAAGGCGACCCTTATTTCACGCTATCCCAGGTGGCACTGAACGATGCCATCATGATCGTGGCGTTCGCACCAGTCGTCGCACTATTGCTCGGGCTCTCCTCGATCTCGGTGCCGTGGGATACGCTGATTACATCGGTCGTGCTGTACATCATCATCCCGGTGCTTATTGCGCAGGTGATCCGTAAGCTACTGCTCTCCAGGGGAGAAGCGACGTATCAGCGTGTGGTCAGCGCATTGGGCCCGTATTCCATCGCTGCACTGTTGGCTACGCTGGTTCTGCTGTTTGGCTTCCAGGGCAATGCGATCGTTGAAAAGCCGCTGATTATTCTATTGCTAGCTATTCCGATCCTGATTCAGGTCGTGCTGAACTCGGGTCTGGCGTACTACCTGAATCGCCGATTGAGCGTAGCCCATTGTGTAGCGGGCCCATCGGCTCTGATCGGGGCCAGCAATTTCTTTGAACTGGCTGTGGCTACGGCTATCAGCCTGTTCGGTTTCCAATCAGGTGCGGCACTCGCTACCGTGGTCGGCGTGCTCATCGAGGTGCCCCTCATGCTGGTCGTGGTTCGCATCGTTAATCGCTCACGCCCTTGGTACGAAGCCAAGGCAAGCTAAGGATTCACAATGTCTACAACCATCTATCACAACCCCGCGTGCGGGACCTCTCGCAACACGCTGGCCATGATTCGCAATGCGGGCATAGAGCCGCAGGTGATCGAGTATCTGAGTGCACCGCCGACCCGTGCTGAACTGCAAGACATGATTCGCCAGGCAGGGCTAACAGTGCGCCAGGCGATCCGAGAAAAAGGCACGCCCTATGCGGAGCTCCGTCTGGATAACCTTGATCTGACCGATGATCAATTATTAGACGCTATGTTGGCGCATCCGATCCTGATTAATCGCCCGTTCGTCGTCACAGAGCTTGGGGTGCGCTTATGCCGGCCGTCAGAGCTCGTGCTTGAGATTCTGCCTTCTCCCCAGCGAGGTGCCTTTTCCAAGGAGGACGGGGAAGTGGTGATCGACTCGACAGGCCGGAGGGTAAGCGCATGATCGAAACACTACCCAACATCGTTCCGGCAGTGCTGGATGCACCTGACTTGAGTAAGCTGGAGTCACTGGCGCCTAGCCAACATCCCCCTCGCATTCTATTGTTGTACGGGTCGCTTCGGGAGACCTCATATAGCCGACTGCTCACGTTAGAAGCCGAGCGGCTTTTACAGCATTTTGGTGCTGAAACTCGGGTTTTTGACCCGCATGGCTTGCCGGTCGTTGATAGCGTATCTGCGGATCACCCCAAGGTTGTTGAGCTTCGAAAGCTATCCGAGTGGTCTGAGGGCCAAGTCTGGTGTAGTCCAGAGCGACATGGCACGCTCACTGCCGTGTTTAAGAATCAGATCGACTGGCTGCCCTTGGAAAGCGGCGGCGTGCGTCCCACGCAAGGTCGTACGCTCGCTGTTATGCAGGTTAATGGTGGCTCGCAGTCCTTCAATGCAGTCAATGCGTTACGCATCCTCGGGCGCTGGATGCGGATGGTCACGATCCCCAATCAGTCTTCGGTGGCCAAGGCTTACCAGGAGTTTGACGAGCATGGCCGAATGAAGCCGTCTTCGTACTATGATCGCGTCGTGGATGTCATGGAGGAACTGTACAAGTTCACATTGCTGGTTCGGGACCGCTCCGATTATCTGACTGATCGGTATAGTGAACGCAAGGAAGCTGCCCCAAAAATGGCGTCAACGCTCATCGCGGCGGCTATGAGCCACGAAAAGGAAGTCGTTGTCAGTGGCATAGTGAGCGAGGTTGAGTGACTGTAAAGCACCATCCCTTACTGTCTAGGATGGTGCTCAAGTTTCTCAGATTACTGCTTTTTTAACGTCGTGATGACATACGCGCCGTTGATGTTCTCCAGGCGGAATTTCACCTTTCCGCCTTCTTTAGCCTGCTGGAGCGTCGCAGCGTCCTTGGTCTTGTAGGCCATTGTCATGGGCGGCATGCCGACATTTTTAAGTTCGCCATGCTCAAGGGTCACCATTCCAGTTTGCTGATCTACTTTGCGAACGGTGCCTTCGGCTAGATCCATGTCTGCATGCGAAGCTGAAGCGTCTTGTGTGCCCATGCCCATCATATCCATTTTCATACCATCGCCAGCAAAGACTGCAGGAGTCATTCCGAAGGTCAAAATGACTGCAATTGAGAGAGTGGCTAGTTTGTTCATAATTTTCTCCAAAGTGAAAGAGGTGGCACCTTCGTGCCAGACAGACGTCGTGTGAATGACGAATTGAGTTAAGAGCGGTGGATGCGCCGCCGCTGCAGCAAATACCAGGCTGCGGGAATCACGAACATAGACAAAATAGGTGCGGTCACCATCCCGCCGATCATGGGTGCAGCAATCCGCTGCATGACTTCCGAACCGGTTCCCTCACCCAGCATGATGGGAAATAGCCCGCCCAAGATGACGGCTACGGTCATGGATTTGGGTCGAACGCGCAGGACTGCTCCCTCTTGAATTGCCTCTAACAGCAAGGACTCGGTCAGCTTTTTACCCGCCTGCAGCCGACTGTTTAGCGCGGTTTTCAGATACAGCAGCATGACCACGCCGAACTCAGCCGAGACGCCGACAAGAGCGATAAATCCGACCGCTGTAGCCACCGAGATGGCGTGGCCGAGCGACCAGATCAGCCAGAAGCCGCCGACCAGAGCAAATGGCACGGTGAGCATTAAGAGCAGGGCATCGGCTGCCGAATTGAAGGTCATGAACAGGAGGACAAAGATCAGGGCAAGGGTCATGGGGATGACCATTTTTAGCGTCGCTTCAGCCCGTTCCAGATACTCAAATTGCCCGGACCACGCAATTGAATACCCCGCTGGCAGCGTGACATTCTTGGCCACGGCCTGCTGCATCGCTTTGACTGCAGAGGAGAGATCCGCGTTTTGAATATCCACGTAGACGTATCCCGTCAATCGGGCGTTTTCACTGCGTATCATGGGTGGGCCATCGGAGATCTTCAGATTTGCGACATCGCCAAGGCGGATCTGGGCCCCCTTGTCGGTGACAATGGAGATCTCGCGCAGTTTTTCCAATGAGTCTCGTATTTCACGAGGGTATCGCACGTTGATAGGAAAGCGCTGACGCCCATCGATCACCTCGCCTACGTTTTCACCGCCCACCGCCGAGGACACGACCGATTGGATATCCGTAATCGCCAAGCCGTAGCGAGCTGGGGGATGCGGACAAAATCTTGGACTACTTGGGAGTAGTTCATGTATTCATACCAGGATCGTCTGCGCGCCGTAATGC
>NZ_JBELOI010000026.1:0-6163 GCF_040276065.1 Castellaniella sp. GW247-6E4
TCGGAATCACTGGTCACGATGCCGGACTGGGTGGTCACGATGCCGGAATCGCTGGTCACGATCAACCGGAATACCCAGTATAGCCAGTGCTTTTTTCATAAAAACCATTATTGGATAGGGAAAAGGTAAGGACATCGAGCGAGATGCCCCTTGGTACAAAGTTAGAACCGAAAGCTCAGACCGGCGACAAAGCGAGTTTCGCGTGTGCGTTCATCTGCATCCTGTGCGAAGGTGGCTGTTTGGCCGAATTTGCCTGCCCATTCCACTCCGATGTAGGGAGCGAATTGCCGGGTTACTTCGTACCTCAGGCGCAAGCCCGCAGTACCGTCCGATAGGCCGCTACCGATCGCACGGGCTTCATCACGCTTGCCATAGAAGTTAACTTCTACGCGAGGCTGTAATACCAGTTTTTGTGTGAGCAGCAGGTCGTATTCAGCGCTCAGGCGTAGCGCTGTTCTGCCGTTAGACCCCGCGTAGGCGGTGGCATCAATGTCAAACCAATAGGGCGCCAGGCCCTGTACGCCAAAGGCGAGCCACTCTCTGTTTGGTACGCCTTGGCCATGATCGACACGGACCCCCAGCTGTGTGTCCCAGAACGTAGAGATCGCGTGTCCCCACAGCAACTCTGTTCGGGACTCCTGAAGTTTGCTGTCAGCTACTTTCCCTTCAGCTTTTAACACTACCCGGTTGTAGGTGCCGCCGAACCAAGCTTGCCCTTCGTAGGCTGCCCACTCATTGCCACGGGTTCTAACGTACTCAAGTCGGTCCATCTTCACAGAAGCGAAGTTGTGCTCGTCAGACATACGCAGGCGCTGTGCTGGGCCCAGTGAGTACTTGCCCGAATCCAGGGTGTACCCCCCAGAATAAGCGTCGGGGTCACGGGCATCAGGGGGCGCCGATCCGCCCTGCATTTGCATGGCCCCATGATCCATCTCACCGCTATCCGTACCCATTGCACTCATATCGTGACTAGGGGTCGATGGCGTGGCGTCGGTTTGGCCATGATTCATACCGGGCATGGCCCCGTGAGCCTGGCCGTTCATATCCATCGTGCCATGATCCATGCCGGACATGTTGGCAGCATCGGCAGGAGCCGAGTTCGCTGGCGTGGCAGAATGGCTGCTATGGGCGTCGTGCGCTTGGGCGTAGGCAAAAAGCGGGGTGGCACCTAGCGCTGCTATAGCAAGCGCAAGTGCGTGCTTCTTTATATGGGTATTCACGGTCAAGATTACCTTTTTCTCGTTTATTGAGCTCATGCCACCACCACTTCGCGGAACATGCCCATATCCATGTGGAGCATCAGGTGGCAATGCCAGGCCCAGCGGCCCAGTGCGTCTGCAGTGACCAGGAAGCTGATCCGTTGTGCCGGTTGTACGGGAATCGTGTGACGACGTGCCTGGAAGGTGCCATCAGGTGCTTCCAGCTCGCTCCACATACCGTGCAGATGCATGGGGTGCGTCATCATCGTGTCGTTGTGCAAGATAACCCTGACTCGTTCGCCGTAGCGAAAATGCACGGGCGTGGATTGACCGAATTCAACGCCATCGAAAGACCAGGTGTAGCGTTCCATATTGCCGGTGAGATGGAGCTCGATTTCGCGCTCAGCCCCACGCGGATCCATTGCGCCGCCTACCGTATGCAGGTCTGCGAGAGTCAGGACGCGTCGACCGTTATTGCGTAGCCCGATGCCAGGGTCATCCAGGTTTGTGCGCGGCATATCAACATGCATATCGGTACTTGGGCCGTACTCAGTTCTCGCATGACGTACGGTGCTGCTGGCCTTGTCTTTACCCATGGCGCTGTGATCCATACCGGCCATGCCTGCCATGCCGGCGTGGTTCATGCCTGCCATGGCGCCATGGTTCATTCCCGTCATGGGAGACTGGCTAGAGCCGCCGTGATCCATGCCTGCCATCCCGGCCATGCCTGCGCCCATGGCGCCCATCATATCGGCCATATCTAACCATTCAGCCTTATCGATCTGGGGGACTGAAGCAGCTAGCCCGGCACGCGTCGCTAACGTGCCACGCGCGTAACCGGTTCGATCCATAGCCTGTGCAAACACGGTGTAGGCATCGTCCTTGGGTTCGACCAGCACGTCGTAGGTTTCGCCTGGCCCAAAGCGGAACTCGTCCACTGTTATCGGCTCTACGTTCACGCCATCGGCCTGAACCACAGTGAGCTTAAGACCTGGGATACGCACGTCATAGAAGGTGTTGGCCGCGCCATTGATGAAACGCAGGCGGACGCGCTCGCCCGGGCGAAATAGCCCTGTCCAATTGCCTGCCGGGGTGGTGCCGTTCATCAGATAAGTCAGCACATCGGCCGACAAGTCTGCCAAGTCGGTCGGGCTCATGCGCATTTCGTTCCACATCTTGCGCTTGTCGATAGCTGCTTTAAGGCCATCGCGAGACGCATCCTGGAAGAAATCGATCACTGTTGGTTGGTTGTAGTTGTAATAGTCGCCCTGCATTTTCAGTTTGGCGAGGACGCGCATGGGATCTTCGTCGGTCCAGTCTGAGAGCTGAATTACGTGCTCTCGATCAGCGCGTATGGGGTCAGTTTGTGCGGGCTCGATGATGATGGCGCCATAGACGCCCGTCGCCTCTTGCATGCCTGAGTGCGAGTGATACCAGTACGTGCCGCTTTGTTCGACCTTGAATCGGTAGGTGAACGTCTCACCAGGCGCAATGCCGGTAAAACTGATTCCTGGCACACCGTCCATCTGGAAGGGCAGGATGATACCGTGCCAATGGATAGAGGTTGCTTCCTTCAGGCGGTTCTTGACCCGGATGGTCACCGTATCGCCTTCGCGCCAACGCAGGGTCGGTGCAGGGAGCGAACCGTTGACGGTGGTAGCCATCCTCGGGTTACCGGTGAAGTTGACGGGTGATTCACCGATCTCCAGATTGAATTCGGTTCCCGAGAGCACGGAAGCTGTGCCGATGCTCGTACTCGCCGATGGAACCCCGGCTGCTCGGGCAAAGGGCGATAAGCCCAACAGAACGCCGCCGGCAGCAAGGCCTTGAACGAAGCGGCGGCGGGGCAATATGGGCAGAGCAAGAGAAAATGGTGACTGGTGTTTCACGTGAGCGTATCCAGAGGGCGGAAAAATAGGCACCGATCACTCACAGGTGATCAAGGCTTCAATTAAAAATCAGTGGTTAGCACTTTAACGAAGTGCTCATGTCGGCCCGATGACGCTCGCATTACATTTTTGTAATGTAAGGTGGGCCGCAGGTTGAGTTATGCGGCCGCGGCCTCGATGTGCGCAGGCTGCGGCACGGATAGATCCACTGGCGAATTGCGCTTACGGAATAGAGCGATAGGTAATACCGTTAGGATTGGAGCCTACCCGGTATGTCGCGACGACAGCCTGTGTGCTTGCGTCTATCGCGCTGACCGTATCGTCCTTATTGTTTGTAATAAAGACAAAACCGCCATCGTTGCTGGCGACAACCCCATGGGCTCCCATGCCGGTGATCACCGTATCCTGAACACTTTGATTGCTCGTATTGATGACAGAGACCGTGTTGTCCGGATCGTTATCGCTACCCTGATTGGCAACGTAAACTTTGCTGCCATCAGCAGTTGTGTATAGCTGAATAGGATTGCGCCCGACCTCTATGCGTTTGACGACCTGTCTGGTAGTAGTGTCGATGATGGCAACGCTGTTCTCGTCTCGCAGCGATACATAGAGCTGCGCCCCGTCTGGTGTAAATGCGACCTGGACCGGTGCTTTGCCAACGGGAATGCGTGCAGACTCTTTGAGGCTTTGGGTATCTATGACGGATACGCTGTTATCGGTGACGTTTGCGATATACAGCTCTTGGCCATTCGGGCTGAGACGCAAGCCATGGGGAAAACTTCCAGTGGGGATCTCAGCGATGATTTTTTTCTGCTCGATATCAACAACTGAGATCTGGTTAGCCTCAGAGTTGGTGATGTAGGCCCGATCACCATTCTGGCTCGTCACGACATGAGCTGGATGGTTTCCGGAAGGGAGGACTCCCATCGCTTGACCTGGCTGGGAGGCGTTTAAAAGCAGCAGGCTGGCCGGACTGTCAGCATGGGAACCGGCTTTGGCATCATTCTGCTCCGCGCCACCGTGGGCATCATGCGTATTTGTGCTGGTGGCTGCCATACCCACGGCGAGCAGTACCTTGTTGTCTGGGGAAATCTGGATATTGTGCGGTACGACAGACACATTTACCGTGCGTACAACGCCTGTGCTTAAAGTGATTTCGCTTATGGAGCCGTCGCCTTCATTGGCGCTGTAAATCACCCCATTTGGCAGTGCTGCAGCTTGGACTGCACTCGCGGCTAGTGTGAGGGCAATCGAAACAAAAAGAGGACGTATTTGAAGCATTGTGGGATCTCCGATTCGGGATGGTAAGACATTAAAAGCGGCAGCAGCGCCGCTTATCCATCACTTTATCGATTCACCTCTGACGAGCCGATGACACCGCTATTACAATTTCGTAATCGTGTCACGCTCATATCAAGTGTTCATCATCCAGAACATCATGACTCCCATGCCAACGAGGGAAAAAACGGCAATGAGCCCAGTCACTGCCAGCGCGATCACAGTGATTTTTATCAGCTTATTGCCCACGATATTGCCCGAGCCGCCCTATATTGCGTAGGTGTTAAAAGATACGGCGTCAGGGTCCTACTTATCGAGCGTCATGCCATCTTTAGCTATCTGCACCCAGGTCGCACCACGATCTTGAGTGGTATAGGTATTACGCTTGAAGGTTGCTATGGCGAACTCTTCGTGGCGGACGGGATTCTGGGCAATGAATGCCACCGCATCTTCACTCAGTACCGGAAGCTCAATTTTTTCGTCAGCCCCACCTTCCTTCAGACTCAAGCGGCTTAGTACGGGGGAATTCGCGTAGCTGCTGACCCAAAGGTGCTCTCCATCTAGATCGAACCACTGCGCGAGCACCTGTGTGCTTCCACCCAAGGGAGCAAAATTATTGCCGGCGTCACGAGACAGGTATAACCCGTCGGCTGCACCCACGGCAACGATACTAGCGTCGCTAGGGTGTGCGGCCAAGGCGTTGACTTTAGACTTCAAACCATTGGCCGCCGCCTGTGTCCACATCACGCCATCTGTTTTGGTCGTGTATAGGCCAGGCTTGGGCATTCGAGTGTTGGCTTGGTAGTTCAGGACATAAACGGCGTTGGTTTCATAGCTGGTAGCCAAAGTATGGAAATCGGACTCTCCTGCCAAGCCTAGCTGCTGCCAAATTTTACCGGCATCAGTGCTTTTGATGAGGCCAAAGGGGTTGACCAGCTTTGAGCCGACTGCGGGATGGCCGCTACTGTAAAGGGCGTTATGTGTCGCCGAGAATCCCATGTAATCGTGCGCGGGGCCTGGCATTTTCGACCACTGACCATCAGCGTACGCCGCGATGCCATGATGGCTTGGGATGAGCAATTGCTTGCCGTCTGCACTATAGGCAAGCCCATGCACATGCGTGAGTTCAACCTGTTGGGTGCTTGCGATGGCGTTGACAAACCCGCCTAGCGTCAACAATGTGGCGAAGCTAGTTGCTGCCAGGGCGGTAAGAATCGTTTTAGGGCGTGTCACGTGATATTCCTTATCCAAGGTGGCTATTGGCTTGCTAGTCTCCGAGCGGCGAGTGCCCGACTAAGGGTGGGGAGGCGGCTTTATCAGCCTGCGCTTTTTCAGCCCTTTGTCCTGTGTCGCAAGATTGCATGCCTTTCATCATGAAGAACATCATTACGGGGCAAAGCAGCAAGAACAAAAATGGGGCACTGGCAAGAATCCATCCACGGACGGCAGGCATAGCTACGTACGCTATGGCAATGGCGACACCTAGGCCGAGAGCCGCTTTCATCATGGTTTTCATATCACATTTCATCATCGTATCCTTCAGATATGCAGCTCAGTTCGGATTCCTTTGGGCCCTGTGGCTGAGCCGACGGGTAATGCACTGTAGTGCTTCCGTGCTTTCAATCTGATTACGCCCCCATTACATATTTGTCATGGGCGAGGCATGTCATGCGCGTTTTCGTCCCCTCAAGCTTCCGAGTCGAGTGGCAAGGCTTTTGACTGACGTCCTCCCGTAAAAGTGGACAGCTCAGAAGTAGAGAAATCCGGCGATACTAAGCCCTCAGGAGGGCCCCGCCA
>NZ_JBELOI010000027.1:0-2500 GCF_040276065.1 Castellaniella sp. GW247-6E4
CCCATAAAAAAACCCCCGCAAGGTTTATTTTGCGGGGGTTTTGCATCAGAGCCTGACGATGACCTACTTTCACAGATGTCCATCCACTATCATCGGCGCGAAGGCGTTTCACTGTCCTGTTCGGGAAGGGAAGGAGTGGGGCCACCTCGCTATGGTCGTCAAGCATAACCGGTTGTGCGCCACGCTGCCGGGGCCCCGATGGCGATCGGGGTTCGGCGAGCTGGCACACCAATTGGAAGAAGCACACGCGGGTTGTCTTGTATTGCAAATCGCTTGCTTTATTTCGGCCGTCTTCACGCTACAACCTGCAAGGTTATAGGATCAAGCCGCACGGGCAATTAGTACTGGTTAGCTGCACGCATTGCTGCGCTTCCACACCCAGCCTATCAACGTCCTGGTCTCGGACGACCCTTCAGGGGGGTCAAGCCCCCGGGATACCTAATCTTCAGACGAGTTTCCCGCTTAGATGCCTTCAGCGGTTATCTCTTCCGTACGTAGCTACTCGGCAATGCCATTGGCATGACAACCGATACACCAGCGGTACGTCCACTCCGGTCCTCTCGTACTAGGAGCAGGCTCCGTCAAGTATCCAACGCCCACGGCAGATAGGGACCAAACTGTCTCACGACGTTTTAAACCCAGCTCACGTACCTCTTTAAATGGCGAACAGCCATACCCTTGGGACCGGCTACAGCCCCAGGATGAGATGAGCCGACATCGAGGTGCCAAACACCGCCGTCGATATGAACTCTTGGGCGGTATCAGCCTGTTATCCCCAGAGTACCTTTTATCCGTTGAGCGATGGCCCTTCCATTCAGAACCACCGGATCACTATGTCCTGCTTTCGCACCTGTTCGACTTGTCAGTCTCACAGTCAAGCACGCTTATGCCATTGCACTATCAGCACGATTTCCGACCGTACCTAGCGTACCTTCGAACTCCTCCGTTACACTTTAGGAGGAGACCGCCCCAGTCAAACTGCCCACCATGCACTGTCCCCAACCCGGTTAACGGGCCAAGGTTAGAACCGCAAACAGACCAGGGTGGTATTTCAAGGTTGGCTCCTCCGAATCTAGCGACTCGGATTCAACGCCTCCCACCTATCCTACACAGGCCGGTTCACAATCCAATGCAAAGCTACAGTAAAGGTTCATGGGGTCTTTCCGTCTAGCCGCGGGTAGATTGCATCATCACAAACATTTCAACTTCGCTGAGTCTCAGGAGGAGACAGTGTGGCCATCGTTACGCCATTCGTGCAGGTCGGAACTTACCCGACAAGGAATTTCGCTACCTTAGGACCGTTATAGTTACGGCCGCCGTTTACCGGGGCTTCGATCAAGAGCTTGCACCCCATCACTTAACCTTCCGGCACCGGGCAGGCGTCACACCCTATACGTCGACTTTCGTCTTGGCAGAGTGCTGTGTTTTTAATAAACAGTCGCAGCCACCGATTCACTGCGGCCCCTTCATGCTTTGCGCGCAGGCGCATCACATTACCAGGGCATACCTTCTCCCGAAGTTACGGTATCAATTTGCCGAGTTCCTTCTCCTGAGTTCTCTCAAGCGCCTTGGAATACTCATCCCGTCCACCTGTGTCGGTTTGCGGTACGGTCATCATAGGACTGAAGCTTAGAGGCTTTTCCTGGAACAGCTTCCAATCAGTTCAGGACCAAAGTCCTGTCCAGCCACACCCTTGAATCACGCGCCCGGATTTGCCTGGGCGCCTTCTATGATGCAGCAACGGGGACATCCAACACCCCGATGACCTTCTGCCATCCGTCCCCCCATCGCATCCTACGACGGTGCTGGAATATTAACCAGCTTCCCATCAGCTACGCATCTCTGCCTCGCCTTAGGGGCCGACTCACCCTGCGCCGATGAACGTTGCGCAGGAAACCTTGGACTTACGGCGAGGGGGCTTTTCACCCCCTTTATCGCTACTCATGTCAGCATTCGCACTTCTGATACCTCCAGCAGACCTCTCGATCCACCTTCGCAGGCTTACAGAACGCTCTCCTACCGCGTGCAACCTAAGTCACACACCCGCAGCTTCGGTAACTGGCTTGAGCCCCGTTACATCTTCCGCGCAGGACGACTCGATCAGTGAGCTATTACGCTTTCTTTAAAGGGTGGCTGCTTCTAAGCCAACCTCCTGACTGTCTATGCCTTCCCACTTCGTTTCCCACTTAGCCAATTTTAGGGACCTTAGCTGGCGGTCTGGGTTGTTTCCCTCTTGAGTCCGGACGTTAGCACCCGGTGCTCTGTCTCCCACGCTGCTACTTGCCGGTATTCGGAGTTTGCCATAGGTTGGTAAGTCGCCATGACCCCCTAGCTATAACAGTGCTCTACCCCCGGCAGTAATACGTGAGGCACTACCTAAATAGTTTTCGGAGAGAACCAGCTATCTCCAGGCTTGTTTAGCCTTTCACCCCTATCCACAGTTCATCCCCTAGTTTTTCAACACTAGTGGGTTCGGTCCTCCAGCACGTGTTACCGTGCC
>NZ_JBELOI010000028.1:0-5059 GCF_040276065.1 Castellaniella sp. GW247-6E4
TGGGGTCTTCGTCTTGCGAGGCATAATCACTCCTTGAGTGCATGTTATGCCTTAAACACGAAATTAATGACAGGCCCGGCGATTGATGGGGTTGGACATTTCATGGGGGATACGGCCGCGAATGAAGTAACCCATGAGCACGGGCACGAGCGTGACCGAGATCCCCGCTGCAGCCGCAATCGAGTAAGTCTTCGTGAAGGCCAGGGGCGCGAACATTTTCCCCTCTTGCCCTTCGAGCGAAAACACAGGGATAAACGACAGCGCAATAATGAGGAGAGAGAAGAAGAGCGCAGGCCCGACCTCCGCAGTGGAGGTTGCAATCAGCTCCCAGCGTTGGGCCGTCGTAATCGGCACACCGGGATGCTGTTCCTCGTACGCCTCCAGGTGTTTGTGCGCGTTTTCTATCATTACGATGGCGGCATCGATCATCGCGCCGATAGCAATCGCAATTCCGCTGAGCGACATGATGTTTGCGTTAATGCCTTGGTAGCGCATCACAATGAACGCGGCCAATATTCCCAGCGGCAGCGATAAAATTGCCACTAGGGCGCTGCGTAGATGAAATAGAAATAAGGCGCAAACCAGTCCGACGATGATGAATTCCTCGATGAGCTTATGCGTCAGGTTGTTCACCGCCCGTTTGATCAGCTGCGAGCGGTCATACGTCGTGACGACCTCAACACCAGGGGGCAAGGACTTCTTTAGATCGGCAAGCTTGGCTTTCACGGCATTGATGGTGGTCAGGGCGTTTTTCCCGGAGCGCATCACAATGACGCCGCCCGCGACTTCACCTTCGCCATTGAGTTCAGCGATGCCACGACGCATTTCCGGTCCAATCTGAATGCGCGCCACATCGCCCAATAAGACTGGCGTTCCTGTGTCGTTTGTGCGGAGCACCACATTTCTGAAGTCCTCCAGAGAGCGCAGATACCCGGAGGAGCGCACCATATATTCGGACTCTGCCAGCTCGACCACCGAGCCGCCCGATTCCTGGTTAGCCTTACCCAGCGCCTCACCGACTGACGCCAGGGTGATTCCGTAGGCACGCAGCTTATCGGGATCCACGATCACCTGATACTGACGCACCATGCCGCCGATCGAGGCGACTTCGGAGACATCCGGCACTGCCTTGAGCTCGAATTTAAGGAACCAGTCGTTAAGCGCCCTGAGTTGCCCCAGATCGTGCGCCCCAGTGCGATCGACCAGTGCGTATTCGTAGATCCAACCTACGCCTGTGGCATCGGGTCCGAGCGAAACGGTGGCCCCTTGAGGAAGTCGGCTCTGCACTTGATTCAGGTACTCCAACACCCGAGACCGAGCCCAATACTGATCTGTGTTGTCATCGAACAGCACATACACGAACGCGTCACCAAACGAGGAGTACGCGCGGATGGTTTTGGCACCGGGCACGCCGAGTAGGGTGGTGGTGAGCGGATAGGTCACCTGGTCCTCGACCACCTGCGGGGCTCTACCAGGATAGGATGCCTTGATGATGACTTGGGTGTCGGAGAGATCCGGCAATGCATCGACCGGGGTATTCAGGAGGGAAAAAACGCCCCATGCGACGATCACGAGCGTCGCCAAGAGCACCAGGAAGCGATTGTGGATAGACCAATGGATGAGGCGCGCAATCATTGTGTGCCTCCCGCGATTGGTTCAACCTGAGTCAGTTGGTATCCATCACTTGCTTGCTTAAAGATGAAGTGAACGGTCTGGCCAACCTCGATATTAGGGAATGCGGCCGCAGAAGGCTTACCGAACGTCATGGTCATTGCAGGCCAGCTCAGGGCAGGAACCGGCTGGTGTGAAAACGTGATGCCAGAGGCTGTGACGTGCTCGACTTTGCCGGTTGTCTCGTAGACTGGTGCAGGCGTAGCGGACGACGAGGCGGCGGAACTGCCCGCGCTGCTCATGGCGGAGTTGTCCGCCAGTTTGGGAAGGACGGACTTCAGGTTCGCTTCCGAGTCGATCAGAAATTGGCCGGATGCCACAACCTGTTGTCCTTCACTTAGTCCGCTTAGGATCTCGGTGTTGTTGCCCAGATCTTCGCCAATCTTGACTTCGACAGGTTGTAGACGACCGTCGGTGTTTTTAACGATCACGATGGACCGCTTCCCGGTTGTAATCACGGCTTCGGAGGGGACGATCAGGCGCGGGGTGGCGATCGCCGCACTGATGTGAGCGCGCATCAGCATGCCCGGCGTCATCCCGAAGTCGTCATTGTCGATTTCGAGGCGGGCCTGGAGCGTGCGACTGGTGCTGCTGATTCCTGGCAGGATCTCGCGGATGTGTCCTGTGAAATGCTGTGTGGAGTCTCCCGCGAATACGGCGTTCACGCTCATACCTTGGTGCACCTCAAGAGCCATTGACTCCGGTATTTCGACCACGAGCCAAAGTTTGCTCAAGCCAGCGACCTTGGCCAGCGTTTGTCCCGGTGACACCATCGCACCGTTACGCACGTTGAGCTCGGCGATGACGCCTGCCTGCGGCGCGCGTAAGGTCATGTGGCTTTGCGCTTTGCCGGTTCGATCAATCGCATTGAGGATGTCCTGCGGGATGGACATTGCCCGCATACGTGCACGCGAGGCTGAGAGCATGCCTCGATCAGCATGGCTTTGCTTTAACGCTAGGTATTCTTCCTGCGGTGCGAGCCAGTCTGGTACGAACAAGGAAGCAATCGGGGCACCTTTGGCGACTTGCTGCATCGGTGCATTCGCGTACAGCTTATCGATATAGCCCGTCACACGAGACTGGACCACGACTGCGCGGGACTCATCGAACTGTGTTGTGCCCACCGCATCGAAACCGTTCTTGGTTTGGCGCTGCTGGGCGGTCGCATAACGAATGCCGAGATTCTGCTGGAGCGTTGGATCGACCTTAATGCCGGTGACACCGCCTTCGTCCGCATAGACGGGTTGCAGCGCCATATCCATGAAGGGCGATTTTCCCGGCTTATCGAAATGTTGGCTCGGGACCATCGGATCGTGCCAGTACAGGACTCTTCGATCCGATTTGCTGTCTGCTTGATCACTCGCGGTAGAGGCCATAGCAGAATCGAGGGGAGTGCTGAGGGTATGGCGAGACCCAAATATATAGCCGACACCAAGCAGTGCAGTGATGACAACGAGCGCAAATAAGGGGCGCGCCAAGTGAGTTTGTCGCATGTTTATTCCTTTTGGCCGAGCGGATTGCTATTAGGGACGATCTGGTATTCAAGCTGGGCCCAGACCTGGGCCACATCGCGTTCGAGATCCACAACCTGGAGTTGGGCCTCCAGTTGCGTGCGCTTGGCGTTGAATACGCTGGCTAGCGATCCTGAGCCCGATTTGTAGGCGGCTGTCGCGAGTCGGACTTGCTGGGCGACTGCGGGCAACAGCGTGCTGTTCAGGCTGGCGATTCGTTCGCGCCCATTGGCGAGCGAGGTAGACAGATTTTGGATATTGGCGTGAACTTGACGCTGGGTTTCTCGCAGCATTAAACGTGCCTTGTTGCCAAGGGCCGCTTTTTCAGCGACATCTTGATCCTGTCTATTCGCCCGAGAAATGGGCAGCGGGATGCTCACGCCAACGGAAACCATGTTCGAGTACTGGCTTCCCCGCTGCTGGTAGGTCACGCCCCAAGTCCAGTTCGGCGTTCGATTGCTGCTGGCTACCGATGTGTCGGCGTCCGCTACGTAAATATCACGCTCAGCCGCGAGGAGCTCGGGTTGAACCTGGTTCAGTTCCTCCTGCGTAAGCGTGGCCACGTGGGATTCCAATGGTGGTATGTCACCTGCGATCGTAGTCACCGGGGCGGCTACCCATCGACTGAGCGTAATCAGCGCTGAACGTGACGCCTGCTGTGCCTTCAGCAGCTGGTCTTTGACCTGGGAGCGCATGATTTGTGCTTGCGTCACATCGTCTGCGCTCGCGCTGAGTCCGCGATAGGAGGCGCGGGTCGCTGCAAGCTCATGGGTCATGTGCTCGATCAAGGCATTGGAGAGCGCAAGGGCTCGCTGTGCATACGCCGCGTCAAGCCACGCGATTGCTGTCTGCTGGCGCGTGTTGGCGAGCTGTACCAGAGTGGCCGCCTGATCCTTGTCGACAATGCGATTTGCTAGATTTGAGCGGCGTTCACGTTTGCCAGAAGAAACCCATTCCTGCTCGATGCCAACGTAGCGTGCGGTCATGAAATCTTGTGTGAGCGAGTAGCGATCTGGACCGTTGATAGGCAGGTTATCGATCCCGGCCTTGAGCATAGGATCGGGCAATTGATCGGCTTTGACGGCGGCGTGGGTGCTGGCAAGTACAGAGGACTGGCTAGCCTGTATGGCTGCCGAGCGATTGGTGGCCTGGTAGAGGGCAGTGTCGAGCGTCAGGCCGCCGTTTTGGCCGTAGGCGGTTGTGCTGGCAAGCGCCAGTAGTGCGCACAGAACACGAGTGCGCGTCACGGCGCGCTGCGATACGAGCGCGCGTAGTGGTTCGAGCATAATTAACTCCGAATAGGCGAACGAAAACAAGGCACGGTGGTCACCGTGGCCTTGGCAACGAAAATCGGAGTTAGATCAAATGCGCAGTCGAAGCGTCAGGAGAAAGAGTGGGTCATCGCCACCGCCTGAAGCTGACGTAGAGTCAAAGGCGGCTGGCTGCCAAACTTGTAGCGCAAGGGGAAGCGGAAGGGGATAGGCAAAGAAAAGAACAGGCTCGGACGCCAAGGGTTGTGCTACGGCATTCGTGGCTTGTTTTTCGTCTGAGAAGTGCTGTGCGCACAGCGAAGGCTGTGCTTCGTCGATCATCTTTGAGTGATCGGCCGGCTGAGTGCAGTCGGCGCCATTCATCTGAGATGCTGAGGTCTCAGCCTGTAGTTGAGGCAGGGGGCAAGCGTAGCCTGCCAGCACCACACGCGAGAATAGTAGCGTTGTGATGAGCAACACTAGGGAAGGTCTGATCAAGCCGATTTCAGAATCCGCTTTTCCAGCCCAATCGACTCGGTTTTCATAATGCGGGGGTGTCAGGAATTCCGTGTTCAAGGCGAGTTGAACATCAGGCGACAGGCCTGACGAATCGCTCTTCATAGAGCA
>NZ_JBELOI010000029.1:0-4900 GCF_040276065.1 Castellaniella sp. GW247-6E4
TTTTTCTGCATTATGAAAACCGAGTCGATTGGGCTGGAAAAGCGGATTCTGAAATCGGCTTGATCAGACCTTCCCTAATATCACCGAAGTACAGCTCCCCAAAAATGCCTATGACGTCTGGCATGATCGTGCAGTTTTCCACTTCCTTATCTCGGAGCAGGAGCGCCATGCCTATGTTGAGCAGGTTCTGCGTTCAGTCCGGCCGGGCGGACACGTCATTGTCGCCACCTTTGCCGAGGATGGTCCGACGCGATGCAGTGGGCTGCCGGTCGCACGCTACAGTTCCGAGGAGCTTCATGACGAGTTTGGCGCTTCCTTTACGTTGATGCAGCATGTGAAGGAAGATCACCACACGCCATCAGGGGCCTTGCAAAAGTTCGTCTATTGTTATTGCCGCAAGAGCTAATTTCAGCTGGTCGCGCTTGAGGCGCTGCAAAACAATTAGCACTGTTTGCAGGCCACTGCCATGAGGGCGGGACGGCAAGGTTCGAGCGTCGCCAAGTTACTGACCCACGCCCAGAAGATGACAAAAATGTAATCAAGCTGATGGCAAATTGTCAGCTTTGAGCGTAGCAAAGTATGGCATGATCAATCAGCCTAACCATCGGTTCCAATCTCAGACCCTACGCTGTTTCTAGATGGTGATATTAGTCGGCGTAGCCTAGTACCAAACAGGGAAAGCAGCTGCGCTATGACACCACACGACCACGACCACGAGCATGCTCATCACGGCCAATCGAGTGATTTGAGCGGCGGATCAATGCACGTTGGTGAGACTCATGCCAAGCCGGACGCATCCCCGACCTCAGCATTAAAAGATCCGGTCTGTGGCATGGCAGTGACCGAGCAATCGCCACACCATCTGGCGCATGATGGTCAGCCATATTATTTCTGCAGTACGGGCTGCAAAGCCAAATTCAGCGCTGACCCGACCAAATATCTCTCTAAAGGCCAGCCAGAAGAGCAGCACACCGAAGCAGTAGCGCCAGGCACCATTTACACCTGTCCGATGCATCCGGAGATTCGCCAAGACCACCCTGGAAGCTGTCCCAAGTGTGGCATGGCGCTGGAACCGCTGATGCCCACGCTAGAGGACGATAACCCCGAGCTGGTGGACTTTAGCCGTCGATTTTGGTGGACCTTGCCGCTCACGCTGATCGTCACCACACTGGCCATGTTCGGGCATCAACTGGGGTGGTTCGAGCTGACGACCCAAAGCTGGATCGAGCTGGTGCTTTCCTTGCCTGTGGTACTTTGGGCTGGATGGCCGTTTTTTGTGCGAGGCGTGCAGTCCGTGATCAACCGCAGCCCGAATATGTGGACGCTCATCGGCCTAGGGACGTCGGCAGCTTTTATCTATAGCGTTGTGGCGACGGTTGCGCCTGAAGTCTTCCCCGACACGTTCCTATCCATGGGGCGCATCGCGGTGTACTTCGAGGCTGCGGTCGTCATCATCTCATTGACGCTTTTCGGACAAATCCTGGAGTTGAAAGCGCGTTCGCAGACCTCTGCAGCCATCAGGTCACTAATGGGGCTGGCTCCAAAGACCGCTCGGCGGATCGGGGCTGATGGCACTGAAGAAGACGTACCGCTCACCCACGTTCATGAAGGCGATCGCTTGCGTGTGCGTCCTGGCGAGAAAGTACCGGTCGATGGGACGGTCGAGGAGGGCGCGAGTTCAGTAGATGAATCCATGCTGACCGGTGAACCGCTGCCCGTCAGCAAGCGCGTCGGCGACAAAGTGATCGGCGCGACGATGAATACGTCCGGCGCCTTGGTGATTCGTGCTGAGAAGGTGGGCGCGGCCACGGTGTTGGCTCAAATTGTGCAGCTCGTGGCGCAGGCACAGCGCTCCCGAGCGCCTATGCAGCGCATGGCCGATCACGTGGCGGGGTATTTCGTCATGGCGGTCGTTGCCATCGCCATCATCACGTTTTTTGTGTGGGGGCTCTGGGGGCCGCAGCCAAGTTGGGTATATGGCCTCATCAATGCAGTGGCCGTCTTGATCATTGCCTGTCCGTGTGCGTTAGGCCTGGCTACGCCCATGTCGATCATGGTGGCGACGGGTCGTGGTGCGACACATGGCGTCTTGTTTCGTGACGCTGCCGCGATCGAGAACTTCCGTAAGGTGGATACCTTGATCGTCGATAAGACCGGTACCTTGACCGAAGGGCGCCCCACATTTGAACAAGCGGTTCCCGTCCAGGGTGGTAGCGCTGACGAGGTACTGCGCCTGGCTGCCAGTCTGGATCAAGGCAGCGAACACCCCTTGGCCGATGCCATCGTGAGCGCCGCGCGAGAGCAGGGCATCGTATTGGCTACGGTAGACGGATTCGAGTCTGGTACAGGGATCGGGGTTCGTGGCACGGTTGAAGGCAAGCGCCTGGCGCTCGGTAACACCGCGCTGATGCAGCAAGAAGGTATCGATGTGGCGGTACTGAGCGGGCGCGCCGAGAGCCTGCGTGTTCAGGGCGCAAGCGTCATGTATCTGGCCGCAGATAGCATCCTATTAGGCCTCCTCGCCGTATCGGATCCCATCAAAGCCAGCACGCAAGAGGCGTTGGATGAGCTTAAGGCAGCCGGCATACGGGTCATCATGGCTACGGGCGATGGCGTATCGACCGCCAAGGCCGTGGCGCAGCGCCTGGGTATCGATGAGGTCCATGGCGAAGTTAAGCCCGCCGATAAGCTTGATCTAGTCACCGACCTTCAAAAGCAGGGGCATATCGTGGCGATGGCTGGGGATGGGATCAATGATGCGCCTGCCTTGGCCAAAGCCGATGTGGGTATCGCCATGGGTACAGGCACGGATGTCGCGATGAATAGCGCCCAAGTCACCTTGGTCAAAGGCGATCTGCGGGGGATATCGATCGCTCGTCATTTGTCTAATGCGACTATCACGAACATGAAACAAAACCTGGGGTTCGCCTTTGTGTATAACGCGCTGGGTGTGCCGCTGGCAGCAGGCGTGATCTATCCATTGACGGGTCTGCTGCTCTCGCCCATGTTTGCGGCACTCGCCATGAGTTTGAGTTCGGCGTCGGTGGTGGCGAATGCCTTGCGCCTGCACAAAGCAAAGTGATGAGTCGCTTTGCTCTGCAGGCGCTTACTGTCGCGGTTGCAGGGTGACTTCCTTCTGGGCGGCTAGTACCTTAGGTGGCCAGGAGCTCTTGATGTAAGCCAATACGGCTGTAATGTCATGGTCGCTTAGCAGTTCGCCATAGGCCGGCATGTCACTCACGTATCCGGGAGGCGCAGTTTTGCCGGGTATCAAGCCATTTTTGGTGATGCTAATCAACATGGCGTCGGGATGGTGCCAGGTGTGCCCTGTTTTATCGTGTGGAGGTGCGGGCAGGCGCCCATCTGCTCGGCGCATGCGCCAGTTCGGCTGGCCTTCCAGCTTTGCGCCGTGGCAGGCAGCACAGTTGTTGGTGTAGATTTTCCTTCCAAGGGTCACGAGCGCCTGATCTGAGGGATCGATATAAGCCGGTTGTGAGCTCTTCAAAGACTCATATATGAGTGCGCCTGCGCCGAGCGCCAGAATGCCAAACACACCAATGATCGCAGTTGCTTTCTTCATGAATGTCGTCGTTGTCCTTGTTACTGTACGGTCAATGTCGCGTGTGGACTGCCGTCACTTGGGCAGCAAAACCGTAACCTCATTTTTGGGCGTAAGCGGCTAGCCGTCGCTTTTCTTGAATGGGATCTACCGGCTGATCGTTGACTCGCATCTCGTAATGCAGATGCGAGCCGCTAGCTATCCCCGTAGAGCCCACGTACCCGATGATCTGCCCCTTTTCGATACTTGCCCCTTTCTTCAGGCCACTCTTAAAACGACTCTGGTGAGCGTAGACGGTAGAGTACATATTGTTATGCTCAATGAAGATCACTTTCCCGTATCCGTTTTGGGTGCCGATGAAAGATATCTTTCCCCGAGCCGTCGCACGGATAGGTGTGCCTTTCGGGGCAGGATAGTCAAGGCCTTGATGGCCCGCCCACTTGCCCGAGACCGGGTGAAGCCGATAGCCAAAGGCGGAGTTGATACGTGCGCGTTCGCTCAGTGGGGTGGTAAAAAATATCTTGCGCAGGTTCTCCAGCCTATCAGCCGCTTTATGCGTGTGGCCCCCGAACGCATGAACGGGGTCTTCGGTGATGGAGATTTGCCTGACCTCGGATGCAGCCGCAGTGCCTACTACGAGGTAACTAGCAATAAGAAGCACGGCTTTTGATATCGTATACATGTCACATAGAAAATATTTGAATAGCGCTAGGGGACTCGCCTTTTGTAGCCAAATCGGCTCTGGTCAATGAGGGGGAGTGTCGTGCTACTGGACTTTTACCTTGCCGACCATGCCGGCTTCCATGTGCCCAGCTATCAGACAAGCAAAGTCGACGGTGCCGGCTTGGGTGAACTGCCAGATCAGTCCGCCTTTTTGGCCAGGGTTAAGCGAAATCATGTTGGGTTCGGCATGCTTCATACCAGGCGTCTTTTTCATCATGGCCGCATGATCGCGCATCTCAGCGACCGAGCCGATGACCATCTCATGGGGGAGTTTGCCTGAGTTCTTAATCAAAAACCGGACAGTCTCACCCGCCTTTACGTTGATTTCACTAGGAGTGAAGCGCATGGTGTCGTCCATGACGATCTCTATCGTCTGGGTAACCTTGGCTGCATCGCCAGGTTGTCCTACGGCTGAGCTACCTGCTGTCATGCTGGACATATCATGCCCTGGCATCATGGTGCCATCGTCCATCTTGTGACTTCCACCGTGGCTCCCGGAAGCTATTGCGAGGGCAGGTAGAGTGCTTACGATCAGTATAGCTGCGTATTCCGATGATCGTGACCACCGATTCCGGTGATCGTGACCACCCAGTGCCGGACAGGCGATTTTCTCTGATT
>NZ_JBELOI010000030.1:0-4654 GCF_040276065.1 Castellaniella sp. GW247-6E4
TTTTCTGCATTATGAAAACCGAGTCGATTGGGCTGGAAAAGCGGATTCTGAAATCGGCTTGATCAGACCTTCCCTAGCTAATTTCAGCCGCTCTTAATGAGAAAAGCATGGAAAACAAACTGGTGAAAATACTTCTTATTGTGCTGGCAGCAATCGGCCTGTTTGCTGTCATTGGATTTGTCGGTATGGCAATTATGATGGGCGGGATGATGGGGCGATGAGTAGAAAGGACGGGGTGTGGCACTGGCGCATCTTAGTACACCTCGTCCTAGAAGCAATAACAGAATTAACGTTAGCGATGTTGAACTCTTATCGACTGGCTTAGTTGCAACAACTGCTCTGTTTCCCTTGACCCTGAACTGGTGGACACGGCACCGAGCCGTAGGAGCAGTAAACACAACAGTCTCCAGGCTTAGGCTTTAGTACGGTATGGCACTGTTCGCACTCGTAGAACCACTGGCAGGCGTCGGTCGGCATGGTTTCCGTTTTGGTATACCCACATTCCGGGCAAGTCAGCGTCGATTCCAGGATAACGACACTCATTTTGCATGCTCCATCAATATCGAAGGATAGCCTGCGTTCGTCGTAGCTTGCACAAGGGCATCCACGGAGGTCTTAGTACTCTCGTACGTCACGGTAGCCAGCCGTTTTTCAAAGCTTATTTCTGCCTGACTGACACCCGGCACCTTAGTGAGTGCTTTCTTCACCGTAATAGGGCATACCGGACAATCCATCGTCGGTATAGATAAAGTAACAGTCGTGGGAACGGCCCAAGCTGGAGCGGTCAGTATGCTCAATGCGGCGGCTACAAGCATTTTTTTCATGACTTCTTCCTTCTAGTAGAACCATGGGGCGACGTAGGGGAACGCAAGTGCGCTCAGCGTTAGCCCGGATACGGTGCCGAATAACAATTTATAGATACGCTTGACTTGCGGTGTGGCACAAACATTCCCAGATGAGCAGACCAGGACAGGTCGCCAGATGCGTCGCCAAGCAAAGAACAACGCTACTAAAGCCACGCTCACGAAGACAGGCCGATATGGTTCGAGCACTGCCAGATTGCCAATCCATGCCCCTGAAAAGCCCAGTGTGATCAGTACCAGTGGTCCCAGGCAGCAGGTCGACGCCAGGACGGCAGCGATACCGCCCGCAAGCAATGCGGGATGCTTGGCCTGTGTTGTCGTCGTCGTATTTTTGCTCGTGGAATCTATTTGCATGGTGTAAGCTTACTTCTGTACTTAAGTACAGAGTCAATCAATGAAAAAAACCTCAAAAACGCTGACGGTGGGTCTGCTGGCGCAGGCGGCCGGAATTAACGTCGAGGCTATTCGCTTCTACCAGCGCAAGGGTCTGATGCCTCTACCAGAGCGCGCCTATGGCCGTATTCGCCACTATACCGACGCTGACCTTGATCGGGTGCGTTTTATCAAAGCATCGCAGCGGCTGGGTTTTAGCCTGGCCGAAGTAGGCGAACTGCTGAAGCTTGACGATGGCATGCATTGCGAGGAAGCGCGTGAGATCGCCGAGCATAAACTTCTAGACGTACGCGAAAAACTCGCTGATCTGCAGCGCATTGAAAGGGCACTGGATCAACTCGTGGCCCAATGCGGTTCAGCGCACAATGCAGTCAAATGTCCGCTGATTTCAGCATTGCACGAGTCAAGCGAATATCTCACCAAATCTCTATAGAGTTCGCATGTCTACACCTCACTGGAAGCAGAATCTACGTCAACCGGGCGTGATATCCGCTTTACTGGCGGCGCTGCTTTTCGGAGCAGGGACACCTCTGGCTAAATTATTGCTTGAGAGTGTTAGCCCCTGGCTGCTGGCTGGCCTGCTGTATTTAGGCTCGGGCATTGGGCTTACGCTTTATCGCCGCTTGACGCGCGCGCCAGCAGTGCGGCTACCGCGCTACGAAGTGCCTTGGTTGCTCGGAGCCATTGGCGCTGGAGGCGTGGTCGGTCCCGTTTTGCTCATGGTTGGTTTAACAGGGATGCCCGCATCGGGCGCCTCCTTGCTGCTCAATGCTGAAGGCGTGTTTACGGCACTTTTGGCGTGGTTTGTCTTTAAAGAGAATTTTGATCGCCGCATTGCACTCGGCATGGTGGCTATCGTCGCAGGGGCGCTGGTGTTGAGTTGGCCGGGCGAAGCGCACTTTGCCGGAGTTTGGCCTGCATTGGCGGTGCTCGGGGCCTGCCTGGCGTGGGGGATCGATAACAATCTGACGCGTAAGGTCGCGCTTACTGATGCCACGTGGATTGCTTCGATGAAAGGGCTGGTCGCCGGCATTGTGAATTTGATTTTGGCGTTTATTTTAGGTGCTTCGCTGCCCACATGGCCAAGCTTGACTGGTGCCATGGTGGTGGGCTTTTTGGCGTATGGCGTAAGCCTCGCGTTGTTCGTGGTCAGCCTGCGCCATCTGGGCACAGCGCGTACCGGAGCGTATTTTTCAGTCGCACCGTTCTTTGGTGCTGTATTGGCAATTGCTCTGGGCGAATCGGTCACCGTGCCCTTGCTGGTCGCAGGGGCCTTGATGGCCGTCGGGATTTGGCTGCACTTGACTGAGCGCCATAGCCATAGCCATACCCATGAGGCGTTGGAGCATGAGCACCGACATACCCATGACGAGCATCACCAGCATTCGCACGATGTGCCTGTCGCGCCGGGTACAGCGCATAGCCATTGGCATCGCCATGAGCCGTTAACTCATGCCCACGAGCATTTTCCAGACGCTCACCATCGACACAAGCATTGATACCTATTCGTTATATTTGCGGTGAGTTTATAGGGCAATACTGAGTAACCAGCCGCCTAGTCCACACCCCAACACAGTAAGCCAGGGCGGAAGGCGCCAGAACATCAAGGCAACAAGAGCCATTAACGCCAGTCCAAAGTCGGTGGGCCGATGGATCGCACTGGTCCAGACCGGATCATAAAGGGCAGCCAACAACAGCCCAACTACTGCGGCATTCACGCCAATCAGCGCAGCTCGCATGCGTAAGTTGGTGCGTAACTGCTCCCAAAACGGCAGCGCGCCCAACACAATCAGAAACGAGGGCACAAAGATGGCGACCAGGCAAAGCAGGCCGCCCAGCCAGCCATTTGGCGATGCCGTCATTGACGCACCCAAAAAGGCGGCAAACGTGAAGAGAGGGCCTGGCACGGCCTGAGCGGCACCATAGCCAGCCAGAAACGTGTCATTGGCCACCCAGCCGTTAGGCACAACCTCGGCTTGCAATAAAGGCAAGATGACATGCCCACCGCCAAAAACCAAGGATCCGGCCCGGTAAAACACATCGAACATGGATAAGGCTTGGCTTGGCCAGGTCTGAACCAGCACAGGCAGCCCAATCAACAGAGCAATGCATAGCGTCAGGAAAATGGCACCGGTACGACGGCTCACCGTGATATCGAGCGGCTCATGCACCAATTCTCCAGTTGCTTTAAATAAAAACAAACCGGCGAATCCTGCTGCGATAATCACGCTTACTTGGCTCCAAATGCCTGGCCATGCCAGTACCACGCAAGCCACGATTGCCATAATGGTCACTCGTAGGGTGCCCGTGCAAAGGTTACGCGCCATCCCCCATACCGCTTGGGCAACGACGGCGACTGCCGCAATCTTTAAGCCCTGCAGTATTCCGCTCGGAACAGCTTCGCCCCACGTTGAAATACCGAGCGCGAAGAGTATGAGCATGGCCGCCGACGGAAGGGTGAAGCCCATCCATGCTGCGAGCGCACCGCCATATCCTGCACGAGATAGCCCAAGCGCCAAACCAACTTGGCTACTGGCAGGGCCAGGCAAAAACTGGCAAAGCGCGACAAGATCGGTATAACTGTTGTCGCTGAGCCAGTGCCGGCGGTTAACGAACTCCTCTCGAAAGTAGCCAAGATGGGCAACGGGTCCGCCAAACGACGTAAGCCCGAGCCGAAGAAAAATGAGAAACACTTTCCAGGCGTTGACCGCTTTGACAGGAGGGTCGCAGGTCGTCAATGGCGTCATTTTTCCGCTTGCCCTACGTTTAATTCTGAAAATAATCACCACACAGTACTCGAAGTTCTATGTTGTGTGGTTGCTTTGGTTGGCCTGAAGGTTGTGGTAATTTTATCCGTGTTGTTTCCCGTGCCGCGAGTCGGTCAGTTTGTTGAGAGGCCGTGTGTCATTGGTGCCGCAGATATTGGTCGAAATAAGGATAAACTGAGGGGGTGAGCTGGAAGAAGCCTTGTGGGGGCATCAAGCGTATCGCGCAGAGTAGATGTGCGATGAGAGGATTTGCCATGCAGTCAAAGGAACATTGGGATACCGTTTACGCCTCCAAGTCGAGTGATCACGTGAGCTGGTTTCAACCACACGCCAAGTTGTCGTTGAGGCTAATCAACGAAACTGGCATACCTGCCGACGCATCGATTATTGATGTAGGAGGTGGTGCGTCTACATTGGTTGACGACCTTCTGGATGGCGGCTTTTCCAATATTACGGTTCTCGATCTGTCTGCGACAGCCATGACAGCAGCTCAGCAGCGACTCGGTAGCCGCGCGTGTGCTGTCCAGTGGATGGAAGCTAAGGAAGGTCTGAACAAGTCCCCTGGACCTGTCAGAATGTAGGTTGTTGAACGAGACCCAATCAGGAAGCCCCCGATGAGCCAGTTGAGTT
>NZ_JBELOI010000031.1:0-4217 GCF_040276065.1 Castellaniella sp. GW247-6E4
CCATTGACCGTGATCGTCACCGTGGTCGACGCTCCCGCCTCGGCACCAACCGTACCCGACACCGCAATCGTCGCAGCACCAGACTCGGCGGCGTTGATCACGTTATCCGAAGTCACTGGATCAACCGAGACCGTCAGCTCAGGTGCGGTGGTGTCCACACCATAGCCGTGTGCAGCAGTCGTCGTCGTGCTATTGCCCGCCGCATCGGTTGTCGTGACCGAGACACTCAGAGAATCCGCAGCAGCCAGATCAGATCCAGCAACCGCGATCGTCCACGTGCCATCGGCACCAACTGCGCCCGTGAGCGAGATACTGCCAACCGTCAGGGTGACGACATCGCCTTCATTGAATTCACCAGACACCGTGCCAGTGACATTTACCGACGTGCCAGACTCTGCGGCATTAATCACATTATCAGCAGTGATCGGATTAACCGAGACCGTCAATTCCGGCGCTGCCGTGTCTACACCATAGCCATGCGTCGTGGTCGTCGTCGTGCTATTGCCGGCCGCATCAGTGGTTGTCACCGATACGCCCAGCGAGCTAGAGGCTGCAAGATCAGAGCCCGCAACCGCGATCGTCCAAGTGCCATCAGCACCCACTGTGCCTGTAAGCGAGGTGTTGCCAACCGTCAAGGTGACGACATCGCCTTCGTTGAACTCACCAGACACCGTGCCAGTGACATCCACCGAAGCGCCAGACTCTGCGGCATTAATCACGTTGTCAGCAGTGATCGGATCCACAGACACCGCCAGCTCAGGAGCAGTCGTATCTACGCCATAGGAATGGGTCGTCGTCGAAGTCGTGCTATTGCCCGCAGCGTCTGTCGTCGTGACCGAGACACTCAGAGAGCCAGCAGCAGCCAGGTCAGATCCAGCAACCGCGATCGTCCAAGTGCCATCAGCACCCACTGTGCCTGTAAGCGAGGTGCCGCCAACCGTCAGGGTGACTACATCGCCTTCGTTGAATTCACCGGTCACCGTGCCAGTGACATTTACCGACGTGCCAGACTCTGCGGCATTAATCACATTATCAGCAGTGATCGGATTAACCGAGACCGTCAATTCCGGCGCTGCCGTGTCTACACCATAGCCATGCGTCGTGGTCGTCGTCGTGCTATTGCCCGCCGCATCCGCAGTCGTGACCGATACACCTAGCGAGCTAGAGGCCGCAAGATCAGAGCCAGCAACCGCGATCGTCCACGTGCCATCCGCACCAACTGCGCCTGTGAGCGAGGTGTTGCCAACCGTCAGGGTGACCACATCACCCTCATTAAATTCACCCGTCACCGTACCAGTGACATTTACCGACGTGCCAGACTCCGCAGCATTGATCACGTTGTCCGAAGTCACCGGATCAACCGAAACCGTCAATTCCGGCGCTGCCGTGTCTACACCATAGGAATGGGTCGCCGTCGAAGTCGTGCTATTGCCAGCTGCATCCGCAGTCGTGACCGACACATCCAGAGAATCCGCAGCAGCCAGATCAGCACCCGCAACCGCGATCGTCCATGACCCATCGGCACCCACTGCGCCTGTGAGCGAGGTGTTGCCAACCGTCAGAGTGACCGCATCACCCTCGTTGAACTCACCGGTCACCTTGCCGGTGACATTCACCGAAGCGCCAGACTCCGCAGCATTGATCACGTTATCCGAAGTCACCGGATCAACCGAGACTGTCAGCTCAGGAGCAGCGGTGTCAACCGAGTAACCGTGGCTGGTCGTAGCAGTCGTGCTATTGCCCGCCGCATCGGTTGTCGTGACCGACACATCCAGAGAATCCGCAGCAGCCAGGTCGGAACCTGCAACCGCGATCGTCCACGTGCCATCGGCACCCACTGTGCCTGTAAGCGAGGTGTCGCCAACCGTCAGGGTGACAACATCGCCTTCGTTGAATTCACCGGTCATCGCACCGGTGACATTCACCGATGCGCCAGACTCCGCAGCATTGATCACGTTATCCGAAGTCACCGGATCTACCGAAACCGTCAGCTCAGGAGCAGTCGTGTCAACCGAGTAGCCATGGCTGGTTGTGGCCGTCGTGCTGTTGCCAGCCGCATCGCTTGTCGTCACCGATACGCCCAGCGAGCTAGAAGCTGCAAGATCAGAACCCGCAACTGTGATCGCCCACGTGCCACCCTGGGCGACGGTACCGCTGTACTCGGCGCCGTTCACCGTCAGCGTGACGACATCGCCTTCGTTGAATTCACCGGTCACCGTGCCGGTGACACCCACCGAAACGTCAGACTCAGCCGCATTGATGACATTGTCAGCAGTGATCGGATCCACAGACACCGCCAGCTCAGGAGCAGTCGTATCTACACCATAGGCATGGGTCGCCGTCGAAGTCGTGCTATTGCCCGCGGCGTCTGTCGTCGTGACCGAGACACCCAGAGAGTCAGCAGCAGCCAGGTCAGAGCCAGCGACCGCGATCGTCCACGACCCATCGGCACCAACCGCGCCAGTATGCGAAGTGCTGCCAACCGTCAGGCTGACAACATCACCCTCATTGAACTCACCCGTCACCTTGCCGGTGACATCCACCGAGGTGCCAGACTCTGCGGCATTGATCACATTATCCGAAGTCACCGGATCAACCGAGACTGTCAGCTCAGGCGCAGCCGTATCTACGCCATAGCTGTGCGTAGCAGTCGTCGTCGTGCTATTGCCTGCGGCGTCCGTCGTCGTGACCGAGACGTCAAGCGAGCTAGAGCCCGCAAGGTCAGATCCAGGAACCGCGATCGTCCACGTGCCATCGGCACCAACTGCGCCTGTGAGTGAGGTGCCGCCAACCGTCAAGGTGACAACATCGCCCTCATTGAATTCACCAACCACCGTGCCAGTGACATTCACCGATGTGCCAGACTCTGCAGCATTGACGACGTTGTCCGACGTGATCGAGTCAACCGAGACCGTCAGCTCAGGTGCAGCCGTATCTACACCATAACCATGCGTCGTGGTTGTCGTCGTGCTGTTGCCTGCGGCATCGGTAGACGTCGCACTGACAGCCACCGAGTTATCAGCCAACAGATCACCGGTCGCAACATCCACAGCCCAGGTGCCGTTCGTGGTATCCACGGCGGCTGTGTAATCCTGGCCGTTGACCGTGATCGTCACCGTGGTCGACGCTCCCGCCTCGGCACCAACCGTACCCGACACCGCAATCGTCGCAGCACCAGACTCAGCCGCATTGATCACGTTGTCGGACGTGATCGCATCCACAGAAACCGTCAGCTCAGGCGCAGCGGTGTCAACCGAGTAACCGTGGCTGGTCGTAGCAGTCGTGCTATTGCCCGCCACATCGGTAGACGTTGCGCTGACAGCCACCGCGCTATCGGCCAACAGATCGCTGGCCGCAACATCCACAGCCCAAGTGCCGTTCGCGGTATCCACGGCGGCTGTGTAATCCTGGCCATTGACCGTAATGGTCACCGTGGTCGACACCCCCGCCTCGGCACCAACCGTACCCGACACCGCAATCGTCGCAGCACCAGACTCAGCCGCATTGATCACGTTGTCGGACGTGATCGCATCCACAGAAACCGTCAGCTCAGGCGCAGCGGTGTCAACCGAGTAACCGTGGCTGGTCGTAGCAGTCGTGCTATTGCCCGCCACATCGGTAGACGTTGCGCTGACAGCCACCGCGCTATCGGCCAACAGATCGCTGGCCGCAACATCCACAGCCCAAGTGCCGTTCGCGGTATCCACGGCGGCTGTGTAATCCTGGCCATTGACCGTAATGGTCACCGTGGTCGACACCCCCGCCTCGGCACCAACCGTACCCGACACCGCAATCGTCGCAGCACCAGACTCAGCCGCATTGATCACGTTGTCAGCAGTGATCGAATCAACCGAGACCGTCAATTCCGGCGCTGCCGTGTCTACACTATAGGCATGCGTAGCAGTTGTCGTCGTGCTGTTACCCGCAGCATCGGTTGTCGTCACCGACACACCCAGAGAATCCGCGGCAGCCAGATCAGAGCCAGCAACTGCGATCGTCCAAGCACCGTCAGCACCAACGGTGCCGGTGTACGCAACACTATTGACCGTCAGCGTGACCGCGTCACCGTCATTAAACTCACCAGACACCGCGCCCGTGACATTCACCGACGCGCCAGACTCAGCGGCATTGATCACGTTGTCCGAAGTCACCGCATCCACAGACACCGTCAGCTCAGGAGCAGTCGTATCTACGCCATAGGAATGGGTCGCCGTCGA
>NZ_JBELOI010000032.1:0-3050 GCF_040276065.1 Castellaniella sp. GW247-6E4
GCATTACGGCGCGCAGACGATCCTGGTATGAATACATGAACTACTCCCAAGTAGTCCAAGATTTTGTCCGCATCCCCAGGGGGGATTATTGGACGACCGATAACACATAAACACAGTCGTATGCCTACCTGCTATTTTAAGCGGGTGACTGTGTCCGGTGTTCCAGGGGGCTGGTTCAGGAGCACGCCGCCGACCGCGTTCATTAGGGTCGTGGAGGCTGACCTTGTAGATAAGCGCAAGGAAATCACGGCTACAGCTTTGCAGGCGGTTGGGTTCGTTGCCGGTTACGTTTCCGGCGTCAGTTGGCTGCTGACCGTCTCCAAGCCTTATCCGCAGCTTGCCAAGCCCTAAAACAAAGGCGCGGAAGCAATGTGTTTATCACTCGTCTGCCAGCGAGTCGCGGGGCGACGGGGTTTATTGCCCGCCGGTTGTCCGCAGTTGGTGGCCGCTTACGGTCGGCCAGTCGGGGGCAGAGTTACCGGCTCTTGGGCGAATCCCACGCCCGCAATACCTGTCCGGTTTTGGTCCACTCATTCCCTGGCTAGAGTGGCAATCAGCGCCGCTTTGCGGTCCCAGGTGATCGTTCTTGTGTTGGGTGGGGGTATCGTTCTCCGACGCGAAGCTGCACCGCGTTGCGCCCCCGGTAGTTCCAGGGCACGGCATCTGCCTCGATTGATTCCAGCGCGCCAAACCTCTAGCGGATGGCCGCGCCTTGTGCGCTGGACGCCACCTAATCCCCTGATGCTGCTCAAGCTCCGTATTCAGGGGCGGCCCGGAGTGGCGGTAGAGCACCAGCGATACGCTGGCCTGATAGCGCCGGATGCAATCCCGGCCTTGCCTAGTCTTATTGCTTGCCGCATCGAGACGGGCCGCTACCGCCCGCGATCATTTGCTGCGCATCGCCTGCGCGTACTGCTGCCCTCATCGACGTCGAGTGTTATTTTGTAACAGTGCTAGGTATATTTCTGCGCGTGCCCCATAGTGCCGGTGGGATATCTTTCCCTTCTAAAAATTAGGACTTACATTGAAAACAGAAATTGGTATCGTGAAGTGGTTCAACAACGACAAGGGCTTCGGTTTTATCATGCCCGAGTCGGGCGGCAAAGATCTCTTCGCGCACTACAGCGAAATTCAGGGCTCTGGACATAAAAACCTAGAAGAAAATCAGCGAGTTTCGTTCGTTGCAACGCAGGGTCAAAAAGGCCCCCAAGCGTCAAATATCCAGGTAATGTGATCGCTTCGCTCGCCTGAGTTGGCGGGCAGATGGAGCGACCAAGCAAGGCCGAGCCCTTTGAGACATTGGGTTCGGCTTTTTTGTATGTGGTCGTATTCGATGATTGAGCCTACGCGAACCCTAGCAACAGGATCCGGCATCGTTACCTTGCTCATGGCTTTTGCTCCATTGCGGCGTCTATTTTCCTGGCGCATTCATCGAAAGATGGCAACGTCAGCGCGGTTTCAGTGGTCATGACCGCAGCCTCCCGATCAGCTCGATGAGTTGCCGTACCGTTTCGATTTCCTCCAGCTCCGCATCGGGAATTTCGATCTGGAAGTCATCCTCGATGACCATGACGATCTCGACCTTATCGAGAGAATCGGCACCAAGGCTTGATAGGTTTGAGTCCGGCGTGATCTCTGATTCAGGGATGCAAAGCTGCTCGGAAACGATCGCGTAGACTTTGGTTTGGATAGTGGTGATGTTCATGGGGTGGTTCCTGTGGGGTGGGCGCGCTTGATTATTCCGTCAAAACCATCGCCGCCCGGCCCAAATGCCTTGGTTAGCGACTCCGGGCTGAGTGCGTTCCTGGCTATTTCCACGCCTTCTGGCGTAGAAATATCGAATGTTGCAATTGGCTTCGCCCCGTCAGGGAACATGGACTTATATGCTTTGTCAGCCTCTGCTCTGCAGCAAAGACAGCCTGCACCGCCACACCACTTGCAATCCCGATAGACCTGCCGTTTCTCGTCGAATCTCGGTTGCATGCTGATCTCCTGTTATCTCTGGTAGAACGCTGATGGGTGGGGGCCGGGCTTGATACCGGCTGGCGGCTTCCGTTGCTATCCGGATAGCGTTTCGCGTGTCGCGCTTGATGCGCCACAAGTCCGCCTCGCATACCGTGCGTGTCCTTCCACGCCGCCGCCTATGTGATGGCCCTGGCCTTGCTTCCAGGATGCCCCGCTCGCCGTGGGGTCGGGCATGTGCGCCTACATGCTGGCGTTTGAGTGCAAATGTGTAACAATGATGGGCTTTACCAAACTAGGGAGATTCTTATGGCCAATAAAATCGTTACCGAAGCCGACCGCAAGCGCACTCCACGTCCCATCGCCCCAAAAGGCGTGACCTTTAGCAGAAAAAGTGCTCAGCATGTGAGCAAGGAGCGTGGTGCGCATACCCACCACAAGAAAAATCCCGGAAAGCGCCACCGCTAGGGTTAATCTCTGGGGTCAGTTCGCCAGCCTGTGCGATGACCCCGACTTGACGCAATCGGGTGCGGCCTGGACCCGGCTACTGCTCAGATTCCGGTCGTGCAGGCGTTGAGGGGAGTAGGGCGCGGAGGGCTTGCAGCCCGGGCGTAAGTTCTGGCTCAGCGCCGACCTCGAACTCGGCCCAATCTGCCAGTTGCTTTGCGGCTTCCAGCGCCTCGCACACCCTCGCATCAGCATAGGCTTCGGCTTGGGCGGCGAGAAGAACTGGGGTTTTCGCCACATACGACCGGCTCTTGTGTATCGGGACGGTTCCTTTGCTGTCGTTTCCGCCGCGCTCAAGCCGATAAATGGATTCATCTGTGATCCATCCGATAGGCCCCGGCATCGTTGTATGCATCGCGGGAGGCTTCTTCGGCATTGCTCTGCATCTCTGCGCGTAGATCACGCATCTGGCGCTGATACTCCCGCCCGTCAATCAGTCCGTCAGCCAGTTGCTGATCAATTTCATCTTCGGCTTTTTCGTACCAAGTTCTCATGGCTGTTTCTCCTGGTTGACGTCAACTATCCTGAGCGGCGGGCGTCAATCATCTTGAGCGGTGCTTGGGGCAGTCATGGCTACTTTT
>NZ_JBELOI010000033.1:0-2675 GCF_040276065.1 Castellaniella sp. GW247-6E4
CAATTCTTCTGCATTATGAAATATGGGCTGATTTTGCTGTTCGACCGATTTTTCAAGACGGCTTATTCAGACCATCCTTAAATACTCTGGCTAGTGTTGCAGTATTTTTTCAAAATGTGCTTGACCTTCCTCCGGTGGTAAGGTTTAAGCTAAAAGCATATTAACGTTAGCTCTGATACGAGTTTCACAAAATATTAGTCACATTATGAGAAATATCTCGCGCAACTTACTGATCAGCATCGCGTATATCGCGGTGCTGATGTTTGGTTTGTTGACGCAGTCCGCGCAAGCCTACGCGGAATCCAACAATGTGAAGACCACTCAGATGGCAACAGGCCAGATGCCTTGTCACCAGAGTATTGATGGCTATTCCGTGAAGGGTTCAAAATGCCTGTTTGCCGGCCAGGCGAGCTCGGAGATATGCATTACCCAAGCATGGATGCTCCGGTCTGAAGCACCGTATCCGTCATCAAATCCAGAATTCGTAATTATGGTCTGGAGACCGGAGATTGTGCCGGTCTTTCAAGTCATCTCGACAGCCAGTCCTGCCTCCCCGACAGTTCGTCATTCTCGACGTAACGGCTCCCTCGCTATTCTGTACTGTAGCTTCCAAATTTGATCCGCAAGTGCTAGCTCCCATACGTTGCCAATGCGGCACGTATTGGGGGGTACGTGTGTCTGCGTATTTGACACAGACACGGTATTGACCTGATACCCCTTATTTAATAGCACAAAGCAGTGCTCATTAGACGCTGCTTGGGCGTAATCGCTGTGCCGACGCATTGTGCGTTCGATATTAGCCGCGTTACGTAGCAGGATCAAAGGAATTCAAATATGAAGTGCGATATGAAAACCATGGTTAAGGTAGGCCTCACTGTGGGCTCGCTGCTCGCCATTGCCTATTTCACGCTGCCCGCTGCGCGGGTGCTTATTTCAGCATCCGCCCCATTTTTTCTTTTTCTCATTTGCCCCTTAACGATGCTTTTCATGATGAAAAGCATGAACTCATGCCATAGGGAAAACGAGGTAAAGACAGAAAAAATTCAGCTTGATAAATGAAAACGCCTAGCGTTGATGCGAGGATGGCGCACTGCGCCAAATCGATATTTTTCTAATAATAATTGGAGTATTTTATGAAAACCAAAATGAGTGTCTTGATGATTTCCTTGTCGTTAGTCGCAGGAATCGCGCAGGCCGCTAATTCTGATGCCGCTACGTCAGTCTCTAAAACTAGAGCTCAGGTAATCGCTGAGTTACAGGAGGCCAAGGCTCTCGGCCTCTTAACTCAGGGTGAGCGGGCGTACCCGCCTGAGCAACAAGCTGTCAGCTCCAAAACCCGCCAACAGGTGCTGGCTGAGTTGGCTACGGCTCGCGCCGCAGGCACGTTGAGCCATGGCGAACCACTAGTTTACCCACCTCGCGTTCCCGACCTTAATCCCAAGACGCGAGTCGAGGTACTGGCCGAGCTTGATGCGGCTAGGCAGTCAGGTGAATTGTTTAAAAATGCCGGACGCTAGAGGTCTATTGATTAAAAAGACTAATGGTTGATTGTCCAGGCCCCCAATCTATTGGATGAGTTGGAGGCCTGGGCATACCTTATCGGAACAAAAATGACTGATTTAAAGAAAATAGCCACTCCGGCGCTCGCCGCAGCAGGGATCGTGGCCTTATCCGCACTAGGCTGGCAACCGCTCGCCATCGCGGCGCCAACAGCGATAAATAACGCAGGCGCGTCAACCAAGCTAGAGGCTGGAGCGCAAATCGAACTCATGCACATCCATGGCCTTTCTTACAGCGCCGATGGCAAACAGATTCTCATCCCGAGTCATCACGGTATAGCCGTTTACGCGCAGGATCACTGGTCAGTAATGACAGGTCCAAAACATGACTATATGGGTTTCTCTGCAACACACGATACGCTCTACAGCAGTGGGCATCCGGCACCTGGATCGGGTCTGATCAATCCCTTTGGTCTGATCAAGAGTACTGACGGTGGCCAGAGTTGGCAAAAGCTGGGACTGGAGGGTGAGTCAGATTTCCATACATTGGCCACGAGTTATGGAACTAACACCATCTATGTGCTCAATCATCAGGCAAATAGCGGAATGAAAGCGGCCGGAATTTACGTCACACGATCCGAAGGGGCAAAGTGGAGTCGGGCCACTGCCAATGGGCTAAAAGCTAAAATTAATAGTCTGGCTGTCCATCCTAATAACGATAAAATTCTCGCCGTTGGCGCTGGGGATGGACTGTATTTATCACGCGATGCAGGTGATCATTTTGAGCAAATAATCGGCGCAAAACAAGTGCTTGCACAATGGTTTGACCTGGATGGCAAACGTCTTTGGTTTAGTAACTATGCTGGTGGGCCAGCGCTTAGCTGGATTGCCCTAGCTGGTGATGCGAAGGTCAATACAGTTCAAATCCCGGTAGCAAGCGACGACGCTATCGCCTATATCGCACAAAATCCCCTTAAACATGACGAATTCGCGATCGCAACCTTCAAGCGGAGCGTTTATGTGAGCCACAATCAAGGCATGACCTGGACTCAGATTGCCAAGGAAGGGGCGACATTATGAATGAGCAAACACGTGTCAATCTAGGGAAGGTCTGATCAAGTCCCCTGGACCTGTCAGAATGTAGGTTGTTGAACGAGACCCAATCAGGAAGCCCCC
>NZ_JBELOI010000034.1:0-2566 GCF_040276065.1 Castellaniella sp. GW247-6E4
CATCTGCTCTGTCTCCAGAAAACAGGTGGGGAATTTTTAATGACCTTCAGGGGGGATTATTGGACGACCGATAACAGTCTTCTTGCCCAGCATGCGCTGCAGCTCCCGGATCTGCTTGAGCGCGTCGGCAAGCTCCGAGGCCGCGACCACCTGCTCGCCAGCATCCACTGCCGACAAGCCGCCGTCCTGGTACAGTTTGCGCCAGTGAAACAGCTGGTTCGGGTTCACACCATGGCGGCGCGCCACCATCGAAACCGTCTGCCCAGGCTCGTTGCTCTCGCGCACCATGGCCAGCTTCTGTTCCACCGACCAGCGCCGCCGACGCTCCGGCTGGGTCAGTAATTCCATCACTTCCTGCTTGCTGTTGGTCATAAACACAGTCGTATGCCTACCTGCTATTTTAAGCGGGTGACTGTGTCCGGTGTTCCAGGGGGCTGGTTCAACCTGGATGCTCTGGGAATTCGTAGTTGCCGAGGGTTGGGCGTCGCTCTCAGTGCGTACACCATGTAAGTTAGAAGGTAGGTGTCTTTGGCTTTTCGCATGGGCATGAGGCCGAGTCACCTTCTGGCTTGATTGGTCTGAGTTCCAATGCGCACCAGTGCTGTAGAAAATCCGGCCATGAAGTCCGCGTCGGTACTGGTACCCTCAGTCAGTCCTAGTCTGAGTGCCGACTGTATCGTTTGTCCTAACTCAGCGTCTGTCGTCTGAAGTTTCGCGCACTCTGCCCCAAGTAGCCCAACTGCCTCTCGCTCCTTTCTTACATCCATGAGTGCGCCATGATGGAATTCAACTAGCTGGGCATATACGTTCCAGAGTTTCGACGACGCAGCTTCTGTGAGGTTCGGCGACAAGGCAGCGCGTGTGATGGCTTTTGTTAGGATACGGAGTGGGTTTTGCGGCGCGTCACTTTTCAGCCCTGCTTTGACAAACCACAGTCCGATTAAGGATGCTAGAGCACTGTTGGATAGGGTTGTCTCCTCGATGAGTCTTCGAAGGACCGCAGCTGCGTGGTCTAGTGTTTTATTGAAGGGTGCCCGGAAGTCCCATATTGCGTCGATAACCGCCGTGAAATCAGAGTGTTGATCTAAAAGCTCTATCCCTTGCCGGACAGTTGAAACCTCACTGAGCTCGAGGGGCAGGAGCGCCACCAGGTCATCGAACTGCACCAAGAGCCCTACATGCCATCGGCAAAGCATCGAGATTTTGCGGGCAGCATCTTGCCGAGTCAGCAAACCAGCCTGCTCGAATCCAGCAAGGGCATCCAATGTGCAAATTCCATCAGGCTTGCTGCCCTGGGCGACGAATATGCGAAAGAATAAATCGTCGGAGTAGAGTCGGTAACTATCATCTTGCTGGCAAAGTTGGGTAATTTCTCTGAGTTCTCGCCCAAAAACACGGTTTTCGTCGCTATCTTCTTCAGCTAGCTTGGATACTGATGGTTGAATAATCGATCCAAAATGCGGCTTTAGCGCGTCTTGCAATGCGACACATTTAGATCGCGATGGGCTACCGGAGAATGGGCTGACTAAGGAGGCTAGCCTCTCGAGTGTGGCTTTTGCGATTGCTATCGAGCCGAAGAATCGGATAGCGGTATCAATTAAAGCTAGATCAAACAAAACAAGTAGTGCAGTCAGATCTAGCAGTGGCGTGCGATCTGAGACGGAGGCGGCTGATGGCGGAGTCCATTCAGCGTCATTAAGCATCGTCAGGTGGTACTTCTTATCATCGATGCTGGAGGTTTTGGCGATCTCCCATAGATGCACAGTGTCGTGGATATATGAAAGAACGAGGTTTGGGCGCCATGAAAACGGGACGACGGCAAGGCCAAGTTGCAGCTGATTCTCAATTCGACGTTGAAATGCCTCGCGATCCTCTGATACGCCTATAAAACCTTTAATCTGCTCTATCAGCTCTGAACCTGATGAATTTTCGCGAAATACTCCCCGTTTCAGTATCTTTGACTCAGGAAATTTTACGAAAAAGGCGTCGCATCGTTGGCGGAACTCGGCAAGCTCCGGCTGTGTTGGCACCTGATCTTCTCTTGGGGTAGCCATGAGGAACATAATCAAGTAGCTGCTTTCTTCGATCTCTGAGTCCTGGTCTGCTAGCCGCCCCATCTGCACAGCGAGTGCCAAGAGTCGTTGGCTTCCGTGATCTGACTGCTGAATCAGATTGAACAGTAGTCGAATGCAGTCCATCTGTTGACGTTTGGAGGTGGCGGCTTCCATGATCTTTTCGGCTGCATCGATTGCTTCTTGGACGTAGCCACATCGGACCGTGATTGTCACATAGGTATTTAGTGCGAGACTGTCCAGCACGCCCCCGGCCAACATGTTCTCGAGGAGTTCCTTGGCTTTTTGGGTGTGTCCTAACTTGTCTAACGCAAGCGCCTCAAACGCTAGCATGCGCGGCCCAGCGTCAATCCGTGTCTTAAATTTTTTGCACCATTCAAGTAAACCAGGCCAGTCTTTCACCGTGATCTTTGCTAGGGAAGGTCTGAACAAGTCCCCTGGACCTGTCAGAATGTAGGTTGTTGAACGAGACCCAATCAGGAAGCCCCCGATGA
>NZ_JBELOI010000035.1:0-1906 GCF_040276065.1 Castellaniella sp. GW247-6E4
TTTCTGCATTATGAAAACCGAGTCGATTGGGCTGGAAAAGCGGATTCTGAAATCGGCTTGATCAGACCTTCCCTAGACCCACATGAGCTGCCATATCTGGGGATGGCTCCACCTGCTCGCAAACGCTCTCTGCAATTTGGACGCAAAGGGCTGCCTGTTTCTCGTTGGCTGGGTCGAGCTCTCCCAGCAAAGCTAGCGCTATGGTGAATGGCCTGCCAAGCTCGTCGAAGTCCTCAAGTAGCCTGTCGAGCGCTTTTTCGTTATCAATCCTGTTTAATTCTATGGATAGGTAATACCGCAGGAGCACTGCATGCTTCTTTAAATGTGAATGTGCGTCGAGCTCAGCAGACCATTTTTTAACTAAGTTTGGCTCTGACAGCTTGTAGGCCGAGATCGACGCTACAGTTGCCGCAAGCCCGAATAGCGTGTTGTTTCGATCGAAACTATCGAAGTGACTGTCGAACCAGCCGAAGCACTCTTTGTGTTTATTTGCCTCGTGCAGTAGGAGTACACGTTGAAGCTCTCGTGTGTCTGACGGGGCTAGTCGTTTATTAGCCTCCAGCGCAGTTGTAAAGTCCCCGCACTGAGCAGCGATCGATCCTAGAGCATCCTGAAGGGTTTGTAACCGGGGCCATAATCGAGCGGCTGCCTTGAGTTCAGGAAGTACCTCCTCTTGTTTTCCCAGCATTGACGCGGTTGCACACCATATATCTGCGATTTGATCGATATTGGAGCTCCAACCTATTTCGCGCAGAGCGTCTACGGCTTCTTGGATGGCCGTCCAAGCTTCTCGTACAAGCAAGGGGTCAATTCCTGCTACTCCACTGGGTGGTAACCGTTCTTCGATCCAGGTGGGAGCACTGGCTTGAGCAAGTAAGAACTTTGCCCGTGCTCGTAAAAGCAAAAGTACGCGTCGTATATTTTTGGGTAGATCTGGAGTGCCAAGGCCCAAGTCACAGTCTTGAAGGGCATTCGCTGACTTGCTGAATATAGTATGTGCTAGAGCCCTTGCCATGTACCGTTCCGGGCCATCGATTTGGTCCGCTACTTCAATCGCATTGCTTAGTTTTCCCTCAGCGGCCAGTACTCTCGATTTTAGGGATATAACAGCAGGGTCATCTCCTGTCAGCTGAGCAATAATGTCAGGGTAGGACTTTGGGCCCTCATCTGAAACGCAAATTCGAAATTGCGCCTCAACGTGCGCAGCCCAATATTTACCCAGCGGGTTTGATGCGTGGGCCTGCTGGAATGACGTGCTAGCTTGGTCATCAGAGCCCGTGGCAGAATGCCATTTTCCACGCAGAAACCAATAGTCTCCAATCTCAAGCGCTGCAGCGTCAGGGAGCATTACTTCGGCTGCATCTAGTTCTATTTCAGCACGGTTCAAGTTGTGGCTTCCCAGCAGGCGCTCCGCTTCCTTCAGGTGCCATGCAAGACTATTTAGTGCTGGATCGATCCAATGGTGTTCAGCTGGTGAAGCGAGAGCATCAATAAAAGCGGCACTACGCGCCGTTATCCCTGATGTGATTTGCTTCACGGCACCGACCCGCTCTTCAATTCGCATTCTTGGATGTGTCTGCTCTATGCCCAAGAACATTGCTTGCCCAGCGCGTGCCAACTCGTTCTGAGCGTCAATATCAGAGGAAAGGTCGGTCGCGTAGTTCAGCCTGTTGCTAGTCGGGGCCCGGAAGGTTACGTATTTCTGCGCCGGATCCAGCGTAGACACCTTGATCCGACGGAGTTCGTCGCGTACCCACGCGTAGTAGAGAGGACAATCGATAGGATCGGCATTGACACTGAGATCACAGATAACTAGAAGGACGGGCTCCACTGGACGACGACAATTATCTTGAGCGGTGGACGACAACTATCTTGAGCGGTTGACGCGCACCGCCGGGACGCGGGA
>NZ_JBELOI010000036.1:0-1753 GCF_040276065.1 Castellaniella sp. GW247-6E4
GGGGGCTTCCTGATTGGGTCTCGTTCAACAACCTACATTCTGACAGGTCCAGGGGACTTGTTCAGACCTTCCCTAGCTCTCGGGGCGCTCTTGTTTGTGCTTAGATGACGTACTGTATATTTATGCAGTGTAATGGTCGGAATTCTTGAGGCGTTCAGCAAACGGCGGGAAAGCGGCAAGGGACAATGCGTCCGGGCTCAGGTAGGGATTTGCCCTGGTTTTCAGGGCGGGGCAAGGTACAGTAAACGGGGTCGGCGTCACGCAAAAAAGCCGCCCTGGGGCGGCCGATATTGCGCGGCATACGTAACTACAAAAATAGCTTGCCTATCGGTGTTTACGTAACTACAATAATGTTATGGAAATCACCTTCGACCTGGCCAAAGACAAGAGCAACCAGCGCAAGCATGGCGCCTCGCTGTCGCTGGCTCAAGAGATCGACTGGCCGTAGGTGATGGCCAAGCCCGACACCCGCCAGGACTATGGTGAGGTGCGGGAAATCGGCTACGCGGTCATCGATGATCGTTTGTACTGCGTGGTGTTCACGCAGCGCGCCGACAAGATGCATGTCATCAGTCTGCGCAAGGCCAATTCACGAGAGGTACGGAATTATGTCGAGCAAACGTAAACTGATCATGCCCACGCCCGAAGAGGACGCAGCGATCAACCGAGGCATTGCGGCCGATCCGGATACCTACGAGCTGGGGCCGGAAGAATTCAAGCAGCTCAAGCGGGTGGGGCGCCCACGCCTGGACACGCCCAAGGTCGCCGTGACGATCCGTTATGACAAGGCCGTGATCGATGCCTTCAAGGCCGGCGGCCCAGGCTGGCAGACCCGCATGAACGAAGCTCTGAAGAAGGCTGTAGCCCGGAAGCACGCGTAGATGTGAAGAAGCCGCCCTGGGGCGGCTGTGCCGACGGAGGAGAGGCCTCTGCCTCTTTACTCCTTACGGCCCTGCTGACTTATATCCTTGGGGGGATTCTCTTGCGGCCCGGTCTTTGGGTCAGGCGTTTGAGATTCGCTTTTCTCTTGTGGGAATGGGATCTTTTCTTGGGGGTTCTTTTGTTCCATGATGTACTCCAATAATTTGAGTTTGGGCCACCCGGGATGGGCAGGCAAACATGGGAAAGGATGAATTGAGCAGGGCCACTGCCAGACTGGGTTGCGGGCTCAATAGGGCAATCCAGGGAATTTTTCTTTCATCAACCTAAGAAGGCGAGTTCGCTCCTTGACGCGCCTCTTGAGGCGCTCGATCTCGTCTAGTGGAGAAGGGGGTGGGGGTGGCCAGTCCATGTCTGCCGCTCTTAGCTGGGAGCCAAGAAGGTTGGCGACTAAAAGATGTGAAGTCATGAGGGTTCCGAATGTCTGGCCGGATTTTTAGTCTATTTCAGGCCAGTGGTTGCCCGTCGCCAAACGCTCCAGCATCGAAGATGCTGGTGTGCAACAGGCTGCATGCGTGACGCATGTGATGGTGCCGGAGGCTGGCTCAGCGAATCGCCGTGTAGCGATGCTCGGTAATAATTCTCGCCTCGGATTCCCCAGTGTGGGGTTTGTGGGAACAGATAGCGAGCTTTACTTTGTATATGTTGTTACGGCCTCTTTGCGCCTCGCGGCGACTTTGGCTGGGCGCAAAAAAGGCCTCTGGGAAGGCGTAAGCTCCCCTGGTAATCCCCCCATTTGGGTATTCCGGTCGATCGTGACCACCGATTCCGGCATCGTGACCACCGATTCCGGCATCGTGACCACCTAGTCCGG
>NZ_JBELOI010000037.1:0-1641 GCF_040276065.1 Castellaniella sp. GW247-6E4
CCCAGGGAGTTCAGGCGCCATCAGGATTTATCAACCCAAGGGTGATTCTGTGTCCGGTAATACGGGGGCAAATCCACCGCTTCGACCAAGCGCATCACCTCAGGGCTTGCACCATATCGCCGCACTACGCCCACGAATTCCTCGACATCGTGGGAACGAAGCATCAATTTCGGGAGACCTTCTTTTGTGAATTTCGGAGCCCCAAACTCATCCTTCGCTTGTCCTATATGCGAAAGCTCGTGTTCGAGCAGTGCACAGAACTCAGCATGCCCAGCATGTCGTAAAAGGCTCAGAGGCGCCCCACAGATTGAGTTTGATTCAGAAGGCGCTTCTTATGATCTCAGGGGGCTAGGGCCGAATCAGCGAGCTGCTTACGCTCGCAAACTCCAAAAACCGCGCCCCGCGAATCTCTCGACTCAGCGGGGCGCGAAAAGCAGCGGTGGCTGCAGAGGAGACAACGTTAATATAAGATTAATGGCAAATAAACCTTGCGTAGCCTTATAATTAATCTTATAATTACCTTATGAACTCGATAAACTGGTCAACCAAAGCAATCAAGCAGCTCTTGAAGATCAACCGCCCTGAGCAGGTTGCGATCAAGAACGCCGCCGGTGAGCTGGCGACGATGCCGCAGACCAGCAACGTGAAGGCACTGACCAATCACAAGTACCAGTACCGCCTACGGGTTGGCAACTACCGAGTGTTTTTTAACTTCGATGGCGCCGTACACATCGTCTACATCGAGGAAGTGAGGAAACGCGATGAACGCACCTATTAATATTCAGATCATCAACGGGGCTGACGGAAAGCCCGCCTTCGTGGTGATCCCTTACGATGAATACGTAAAGCCTCGTGAAGGCTCAGAGACCTACGTGCCTCATGAGGTCGTATCCATGATGGTCGATAACGAGTGGAGCATTGCGCGAGCTTGGCGTGAACACCTGGGCGTTACCCAGCAAGAAATGGCTCAGCGCTTGGGTGTCTCTCAATCCGCCTACTCTCAGCAAGAATCTACGGGCAGGCTGCGCAAGGCAAGCCGCGAGAAGATTGCCGCCGCGCTCGGTATCAGCCCTCTTCAATTGGATGTTTGAGCGGCCCTCAGAATGCAAAAACCCCGCTGACTAGGCGGGGTTCTCTAGAAAATCGGCTGACAACTCGACAGCCTACGGGGTTTATTGTGGTTCAGTCCGGACAGTCTCGCAAGGTGTCCGGACAAAATAATTGGTCGGTAATTCATAGTGTCCGCCCATCCAATGTGAGAGTTGCTTGTGGGCATAGTCTAAATGGGCGTAATAGACCGTCCTCGACATCTTGATTTGAGCTTGATGCGTGTGTGCTGGCGATGGATCGGGAGTTTCTGGACAGGGTATAGGTTTTGGGTGTGGTATTTCTATGACAACCGTTCTTTTTCCTGCTGTTTTGCGAGGAGTACTTTCGCTTTTTCCTTGCGGGTAAGTATGCCAATCGAACTAGGGAAGGTCTGATCAAGCCGATTTCAGAATCCGCTTTTCCGTAAGCTCCCCTGTCAAGTAGACAACGATCGGTAGAGTTTCGGAGCAAGGGCTTGACGTCCTCCCAAAACATGGACAGCCCTAAGCTGAAGAATCCGACATGTTTCGGGTCGTGGTGATATGCCTGGCA
>NZ_JBELOI010000038.1:0-1616 GCF_040276065.1 Castellaniella sp. GW247-6E4
GGGGGGTGCGGACATTTTCTTGGACGGTTTATACGGACATCAATCCTAGTGCCTGACGATACTCGATGGGACTGCGGTCGCCAAGCGACAGTTTGATGCGGCGCTCGTTGTACCAGCGAATATAATCGTCGATTCGCCGCATGAAGTCTTCCAGCGTGACCTCACGCCAGTCTCTCGGGTAGATCAGCTCGTTCTTGAATCGTCCGAAGAAGCCTTCGCAGGCAGCGTTATCCGGCGAACAGCCCTTGCGGGACATTGATCGAGTCAGTTTCGCATCGCTAGTGCGGCGAATCCACTCGGGCCATCGGTAATGGGAGCCCCTGTCCGAATGGATAACCGGATGTTCGCCAGGTTGCAGGGTCTGCACCGCGTGATCCAGCATGGTGTTAACCAAGTTCGCATCCGGGCTGGTGCCAATATTCCACGCTACCACCAGCCCATCGAAGCAGTCGACGATTGGTGAAACGTAAACTTTCCCGGCCGGAATGTGGATCTCCGTCAGGTCGGTTAACCATTTCGTATTCGGTGCGGCGGCATGAAAGTTACGGTTCAATAGGTTCGGAACCGCAGGTGTCGGGTCGCCGGCATATGCTGAGAAGCGTCGACGCCGCGGCGTTTTCACCGTCAGAGATTCTTCGGCCATTAGGCGGCGCACGACTTTCTCCGATAGGCGCACACCTTGACGTCGCAAGGCTCCGTCAATGCGCCGGTAACCATAACAGCAGTAATTCTCATCGAAGAGGTTGCGGATATCCGCGCGCACCTGCGCATACTTATCCGGCAGCGTCTGTCGCAGACGCTGATAGAAATATGTACTGCGTGCCAGCTTCAGACCTTGCAGAAGTTGTGCAAGGGGATAGCGATCTTTAAGGGCATCAACTACCATCGTTTTTTCTCGGCTTGTCAGCCCGAGTAGGTTGATGCCCATGTCTTTTTTTATGAGTTCACTCGCCTTCTCCAGAATGTCGTGCTCCAAGCGAAGTTTGCGAACTCGGGCTTCCAGATCAGTGAATTCCTTGAGCAGGTCATCGCGTTGTTGTGCGAGTGGAACCGTATTTATTTTCTTTGGCATGGGCTTCAAAGGGGCATGGCCAAGTAGCTGATGATGCCAACTATATAACGTTTCCCGGGCCACACCGGTGGCTTCAGCCACCTCCTTTGCTGAGCCGGAGCGTGTATTCAACGCGATAATGGCCTGCTGCTTTGTGGCACGAGGCCGAGGCAGATTGTGCGGGGTACTACTACCCGTGATTGTCTTCCTGAGTTCCGGGCGCAATTCACCGACCCACGCACGTAGTGTCTCCCTGCTCGGATAGCCTAAACATCGGATCGTGTGAATTAGGCTGTGGCCTTGTTCAACGTAGTGGTCCACTGCCCGGTGCTTCTGTTCATCGGTGTACCGGCGCTTTACCCGTTGATAGCCTCTGCGAAGATCTCGATTCTGTTCAAATTCCGCACACCAGGCCTTGAGCGAATTCTTATTGGCATATCCCAGTTGACGCAACGTGGCATTTATCCGACGGCCGAGCTTCAAGTACAGCATTACGGCGCGCAGACGATCCTGGTATGAATACATGAACTACTCCCAAGTAGTCCAAGATTTTGTCCGCATCCCC
>NZ_JBELOI010000039.1:0-1495 GCF_040276065.1 Castellaniella sp. GW247-6E4
TGGGGTCTTCGTCTTGCGAGGCATAATCACTCCTTGAGTGCATGTTATGCCTTAAACACGAAATTAATGACAGGCCCTTGGAAACGTTATCCATGGAGAGTCCTCACTGATCCATCTTGTGGCCAATCGCCAGAACCGCTGTACTACCGGATGTGCCTGCTGTGATGCGCTTCCATTTCGCCCCTCGCCCCTTGCCAGTCGATTCGATCAACCCCTCTGATTTCATCGCTCGCAGCACTAGTCGAACCATGTCCCGGCTCACGCCCGGGCAGGCCTCTTCAATCTCGGAAATCGAGAACGGCAGGGTGCGCCCCAGGACTTCCGCACGCACCCGGTCTCCTTTACTGCCACGGCCACGCTCGATGGTGCCGACACGCTCCTCGAACTCGCGGTATGCCCGTAGCAAGGCTCCCCAGAAGTAGTCGAGCCAGGGCTTTACGTCGTGCTGCCCCTGGTGCCAGCCCTGCGAGCTTGCTTCCAGCGTCTCGTAATAGCTTTCCTTGGTATCTTCGAAGATGCGTTCCAAGCTGATGTAGCGGCCCACGGCATAGTCGAAGTGGTAGAGCAGCAGCAGGGTCAACAAGCGGGACATGCGACCGTTGCCATCCGGGAAAGGGTGGATGCACAGGAAGTCGAGCATCGCCAGCGGCGCCAGCACCAGCGGATCGGCCAGATGCTGGTCCAGCGCGGTCGCGTAGCGCCCTGTTAGATCAGCCATGGCCATCGGCGTGAGATGCGAAGCCACCGGCTGGAAGCGCAGACGCGAAGTGCCATCCGGGTGACGCTCGACGATGTCGTTATTGGTGGCCTTCCAGCGTCCACCCGCCTGCGGCATGTAGCGGTACAGCAGGGTATGTAATTGCAGCACAACACCCTCGCTGAAGGGCATGTGCGCGGCGGACTCGTGGATCAGTGCCAGAGCATCACGGTAGCCGGCGATCTCCTGTTCGGAGCGGCTCTTTGGCGTTGCGTTGCGGATGACCAGAGACTTCAACCGCGAGGGTGCGACGACAACGCCTTCCAGCCGGTTAGACGACTCGGTGGACTCCACCACCGCAATCTGGCGCAGGCCCTTGAGGGCTTCGGGCGACTGCGCGGCGTAGAGTTGCTGCTTACCCTGGTACTCGCCCAGTGTGCGCAACGTGGCGGCCTGAGTGCCATCGAAGCGAAGCGCGGCAAGGTACTCGGGTGTGAGCGAGTGCATGTAAATGTAAGCCCAGGCTGTCTAAATGGGGTAATCATAGCCTATAAATGGGGCATTTTCTCTAAAAATACCTCATTAATAGTGTTTGACTACCCCATTTCCTGAGCGTAGGCCCGGTCGTGAGGGGCCGACAAAGCTGACCAGGAAGGAAACGGGCGGCACAATACCAAAAATAGGGCAATAAATTATAAATTACCCCATTTACTTCATTGTTTGGGTATTCCGGTTGATCGTGACCAGCGATTCCGGCATCGTGACCACCCAGTCCGGCATCGTGACCAGTGATTCCGA
>NZ_JBELOI010000040.1:0-1212 GCF_040276065.1 Castellaniella sp. GW247-6E4
ATGGACCATTGCAGTTTCTGGATCTGACCTTGCAGCCTCTAGCTCGCTGGGTGTGTCGGTCACGACAACCGATGCTGCGGGCAACAGCACGACTACAACCGCCACTCACGATTACTCAGTTGACACGGTAGCGCCTGAGTTGGCTGTGTCTGTGGATCCGATCACTGCTGACAATGTCATCAACGCCACCGAGTCTGGCGGATCGGTGAGTGTCACTGGCAAGGTGACGGGTGAGTTCAACGAAGGCGATGTCGTCACCTTGACGGTTGGCAGCAGCTCGCTCGTAGGCGCAGTTGGTGCCGATGGCACGTGGACGATCGTGGTTGCTGGGTCTGACCTTGCAGCGTCTGATGCGTTGAGTGTTTCAGTAACGACTGTGGATGCTGCGGGCAACAGCACGACAGTCACGGTCAGCTACGATTACTCGGTTGACACCACTGCGCCTGAGGTGACAGTCTCGGTTGATCCAGTAACCTCTGACAACGTCATCAATGCGGCCGAGTCTGGTGGGTCGGTGAATGTCACGGGCCAGGTGACGGGTGAATTCAATGAGGGTGACGCGGTCACCCTGACGGTCAACAGCGTTGAGTACGCCGGTGCGGTTGGTGCCGATGGGGCGTGGACGATCGCGGTTGCTGGATCTGACCTTGCGGCCTCGAGCTCGCTTGACGTCTCGGTCACGACTGTGGATGCGGCCGGCAATAGCACGACTTCGACGACGACCCATTCCTATGGTGTAGACACGATTGCACCTGAGCTGACGGTGTCTGTGGATCCGGTGACTTCGGATAACGTGATCAATGCTGCGGAGTCTGGCGCTTCGGTGGATGTCACTGGCAAGGTGACCGGTGAGTTCAACGAAGGCGATGTTGTCACCCTGACGGTTGGCGGCACCTCACTCACAGGCGCAGTTGGTGCCGATGGGTCGTGGACGATCGCGGTTGCGGGTACTGACCTTGCGGCGTCCGATGCGGTGAGTGTCTCGGTAACGTCTACGGATAGTGCTGGGAACAGCACGACAGCCACGGTCAGCCACGATTACTCGGTTGACACCACTGCACCCGAACTGACGGTGTCTGTGGATCCGATCACTGCTGACAACGTGATTAATGCTGCAGAGTTTGGCACATCGGTAAATGTCACGGGCCAGGTGACGGGTGAATTCAATGAGGGTGATGTCGTCACCCTGACGGTTGGCAGTACCTCGCTCAC
>NZ_JBELOI010000041.1:0-1201 GCF_040276065.1 Castellaniella sp. GW247-6E4
GGATGGTCTGAATAAGCCGTCTTGAAAAATCGGTCGAACAGCAAAATCAGCCCATATTTCATAATGCAGAAGAATTGCTCAAATATTGGTCGAAATCAGGGCGATTTTCACCCTGAGCCGCCCGTTTTGGGCGCTCTTGGCCCATTTCGGGCGCATCTATCCTGTCGTGGCCATCAAATGGTGGCGCACCTTCCACAGGTTGGCCAGCGTAAAGAGCATCTTCAACTGCGCCGTGTTCTTGGCAAGACCCCGGTAACGCACCTTGGTAAAGCCAAACTGGCGTTTGATCACCCGGAACGGATGCTCCACCCGGGAGCGAAGGCTCGCCTTGGCCCGCTCATACGATTCCATCATCCGGCCCATATTGCCTTTGCCCAGCGCCCGGCGCTGGCCGGGGCGCATCGCAATATGCCACTGGACATTGCGCCCCTGGTTCTCTTCGCGCTTCTCAACGCCTCGGTAACCGGCGTCGCCCAAGACCATTTCTTCCTCGCCATGCAGCAGCGCATGCGCCTGAGTGACGTCATGAATATTGGCCGCCGTACCCACCACGGTGTGCACCAGGCCCGTCATGTCCACACCTATATGGGCCTTCATCCCAAAGTGGTACTGGTTGCCCTTCTTGGTTTGATGCATCTCAGGATCACGGGTGCCCGTGGCGTTCTTGGTGGAGCTGGGCGCTTCGATGATCGTGGCGTCCACAATCGTGCCCGTGCGCACCATCATGCCTTGGTCTTGCAAGAGCAGATTCACCGCCTCAAGCGCGTCGGCGGCGATGTCATGCTTCTCGAGCAGGTGGCGAAAGTTCAAGATCGTCGTCTCATCAGGAATGCTGCCACGCGTGAGCGACAGCTTTGCAAAATTGCGAATCGAGGTGCTGTCATAGAGCGCCTCTTCCATCGCCGGATCCGACAGGTTGAACCACTGCTGCATGAAGTGAATGCGTAGCATCACCTCCAGCGGGTAGGGCCTGCGACCATTGCCCGCCTTCGGGTAGTGCGGCTCGACCAGCTCGGCAAAGACCTTCCAGGGAATGGCGCGTTCCATCTGAGAGAGAAACTTCTCGCGGCGGGTCACCTTGCGCTTGCCTGCAAACTCGGCTTCGGAAAAGCTCAACTGGCTCATCGGGGGCGTCCTGATCGGGTCTCGTTCAACAACCTACATTCTGACAGGTCCACGGGACTTGTTCAGATGTTCCTTA
>NZ_JBELOI010000042.1:0-1154 GCF_040276065.1 Castellaniella sp. GW247-6E4
TGTTCAGGGCTGGTCCAGGGTGTCTGGGGGGCATCCGCGAGCTGGTCACGGCCGTTCGCGAGGATGTCACGCACGGTGCGGTAGTGGCAGGCCTGCAGGGACAGCGCCAGGGCGCAGGCCGCCTCCAGCCGATCCTTGCCGTGGCGCTTGGCGAGCGAGAGCAGTCCCAGGCAGGAGCGATAGCCCTGTTCGGGGTGCTTGTAGCGAGCCAGCAGTTCACCGATGAGGGTGCCCGTGGCGATGCCCACCGTCAGTCCCCAGTCGATCAGGCGCCGCGGTGTCCATTGTCGGTGCGCCCTGTGGGCCGCAGGCATGTGGGCATCAACCGTCGTGTAGCCGCCCGCCTGGCGGCTGCGTGCATGGGCGGCTACGCGGCGCCCTCGGTGCAGCAGCTCTACGGCTGTGGCCGTGATGCGGGCATCGAGCTGTTGGCCCACCAGGGCGTGCGGCACGCTGTAGCGGTGGGCCTCGATCTCGACGTGGTAGTCGACGTGCACCCGCACAGTCTTGAAGCGGGCATACTCGTAACGGGCTGTGGGTAAGGCACCCATGGCAGGCGCATCGATGGTGGCGAAGACGCTGGCACGGCTCCCGGGCAACTTCTGGAAGGGCCGGTCATTCAATTCTGCCAGCAGCGGCCGGATCGCCCGGTTGGCGGCGGCCAGATTGCTCAGGCGCACATGCCGCAGACGCGCCAGGATCCAGCGCTCGACCACCTGCACGGCCGACTCGACGCTGGCCTTGTCCTGCGGGGTGCGCGGGCGCGCTGGCAAGACCGAGCAGCCGTAGTGGCGGGCGAAGTCCAGCACCGTGTCGCTCACGCGCGGTTCGTAGCGGTCGGGCACGGCGATGACGGCGCGCGGGTTGTCGGGCACGATGAGTTCGGGCACGGCCCCCATGAAGTGCAGAGCACCCGCCATGCCGGCAATCCAGTCGGCCGTCTTCTGCCCGGCGGTCGCCTGAGCATAGGTGTAGTGCGAAGCGCCCATCGCCGAGACGAAGATGCTCGCGCGACTGCCATCATCGAGCGCCAGCGTGGGGCCGGCGTAGTCCACGAACAGCTTCTCGCCGGCACGATGCACCTGTCGCATCGAGCGCTTCAGGGTCCTGGTGTACTGGTGGTAGCGTTCGCAGAACTGGCTGTATTGCAGGGT
>NZ_JBELOI010000043.1:0-1119 GCF_040276065.1 Castellaniella sp. GW247-6E4
CATGGCAAAAGGCAAGTTTGAACGGACCAAACCGCACGTTAACGTAGGGACGATTGGCCACGTGGACCACGGCAAGACGACGCTGACGGCGGCGATCACGACGGTGCTGGCCAAGGCGAGCGGCGGCGAGGCGCGGGGCTACGAGCAGATTGACAACGCGCCCGAGGAGAAGGCGCGGGGGATCACGATCAACACCTCGCACGTGGAGTACGAGACGGCGTCGCGTCACTACGCGCACGTGGACTGCCCGGGACACGCGGACTATGTGAAGAACATGATCACGGGTGCGGCGCAGATGGACGGTGCGATTTTGGTGGTATCGGCCGCTGACGGGCCGATGCCGCAGACGCGCGAGCACATTTTGCTGTCGCGCCAGGTGGGGGTGCCGTACATTATTGTGTTTTTGAACAAGGCGGACATGGTCGACGACGAGGAGTTGCTGGAGCTCGTCGAGATGGAGGTTCGCGAGTTGTTGTCGAAGTACGATTTTCCGGGCGATGACACGCCGATCATCAAGGGCTCGGCCAAGCTGGCGCTCGAGGGAGATGAGGGGCCGCTGGGGTCGCAGGCGATCATGCAGTTGGCGGCGGCGCTGGACTCGTACATACCGACGCCCGAGCGCGCGGTGGACGGGGCGTTTCTGATGCCGGTGGAGGATGTGTTCTCGATTTCGGGTCGCGGGACGGTGGTGACGGGTCGGATCGAGCGCGGCGTGGTCAAGGTGGGCGAGGAAATCGAGATTGTGGGGATCCACGATACGGTGAAGACGACCTGCACGGGCGTGGAGATGTTCCGCAAGCTGCTGGACCAGGGCGAGGCGGGCGACAACGTGGGGATTTTGCTGCGTGGCACCAAGCGCGAGGAGGTCGAGCGTGGCCAGGTGCTGGCCAAGCCGGGGTCGATCAAGCCGCACACGGACTTTACGGCCGAGGTGTACATTTTGTCCAAGGAGGAGGGGGGTCGTCACACGCCGTTCTTCAAGGGGTATCGTCCGCAGTTTTACTTCCGCACGACGGACGTGACGGGGACGATCGAGCTGCCCGAGGACAAGGAGATGGTGTTGCCGGGCGACAACGTGTCGATGAAGGTGAGCCTGATTGCGCCGATCGCCATGGAGGA
>NZ_JBELOI010000044.1:0-1079 GCF_040276065.1 Castellaniella sp. GW247-6E4
ACCAGCGCAATGGCAAGGGAGCCAAGACGGTGCTGACCGAGGACGGCCCGATCCGCATCGAAGTTCCCCGTGATCGGGACGGCAGTTTTGAGCCCATCCTGATTCCCAAGCACGAGCGGCGTTTCACGGGCTTTGACGACAAGATCATTGCCATGTACGCCCGTGGCATGACGATGCGGGAGATCCAGGGTTTCCTGCTGGAGCAGTACGGCACCGAGGTATCACCCGAGTTCATCAGTTCGGTCACTGACGAGGTCATGGCCGAGGTCACCGTCTGGCAGTCCAGGCCGCTGGAGATCATGTATCCGGTCGTGTTCTTCGACGCCCTGCGAGTCAAGATCCGCGAGGATGCGGTCGTTCGCAACAAGGCGGTCTACCTGGCCCTGGGCGTCATGCCCGACGGAACACGTGACATCCTGGGGCTGTGGATAGAGAACACAGAAGGTGCCAAGTTCTGGATGCGCGTCTTCAACGATCTGAAGACCCGTGGTGTTCACGACATTCTGATCGCCGTCACCGACGGCCTCAAGGGCATGCCTGAGGCGCTGGGCACCGTGTTTCCGGCCACGACACTGCAAACCTGCATCGTCCACCTGATCCGCAACAGCCTGGATTACGCTGGCTGGAAGGATCGTAAGCCCCTGGCCGCAGCCATCCGTCCGATCTATACCGCGCCCAGCGCAGAGGCGGCCTTGGCCGAACTGGAGGCGTTTGCTCAAGGCCCTTGGGGGCAGAAGTTCCCGCCAGTCACCGCCGCCTGGCGTCACGCTTGGGACCGCGTGATTCCTTTCTTTGCCTTCCCGCCAGCGGTACGCAAGGTCATCTACACGACCAATGCCATTGAGAACGTCAATGCTCAACTGCGTAAGATCATCAAAACGCGTGGCCACTTCCCGAGCGACGAGGCAGCAACCAAGTTGATCTGGCTGGCGCTACGCAACATCACTGCTAAATGGAGCCGCACCGGCCATGATTGGAAGACAGCAATGAATCAATTCGCTATGCTCTATGAAGAGCGATTCGTCAGGCCTGTCGCCTGATGTTCAACTCGCCTTGAACACGGAATTCCTGACACCCCC
>NZ_JBELOI010000045.1:0-1021 GCF_040276065.1 Castellaniella sp. GW247-6E4
AAGGTGACGCGCCGCGAGAAGTTCCTGGCTGAGATGGAACGGGCTGTTCCCTGGAAGGTCTTCGCTGACTTGGTCGAACCCCACTACCCGAAGGCCGGCAACGGCCGCAGGCCTTACCCGTTGGAAGTGATGCTGCGCATCCACTTCATGCAGCAGTGGTTCAACCTCTCGGACCCGGCGATGGAAGAGGCGCTGTATGACAGCACCTCGATACGTAACTTTGCCAAACTGTCGCTGACGCGCGGCAGCATTCCGGACGAGACGACGATTCTGAACTTTCGCCACCTGCTGGAGAAGCACGACATCGCAGCCGATGCCCTCGAAGCGGTCAACCTGCTGTTGGCCGACCAGGGCATCACGGTGCGCAAGGGCACGATCATTGATGCCACGATCATCGAAGCGCCCAGCTCGACCAAGAACGCTGCAGGCGCGCGGGATCCCGAGATGCATCAGACCAAGAAAGGCAACCAGTGGCACTTTGGCATGAAGGCGCATCTTGGCGTGGACATGAGCGGGCTGGTGCACACCGTGGTGGGCACGGCGGCCAATGTTCACGATGTTACGCAGGCCCATGCGCTGCTGCATGGTGAGGAAGAACTGGTGCTGGGCGATGCAGGCTACCGAGGAGTCCAGGACCGAGAGGAAAACCGGGGGCGCAACGTGCAGTGGCACATTGCAATGCGCCCAGGCAAACGTCGCACGCTGGGCAAGAGCAACATGGGTCGGATGCTGGAGTCCTACGAGCGAGCCAAGGCCAGCCTGCGCTCGCGGGTGGAGCATCCGTTTCGGGTGATCAAATGCCAGTTTGGATTCACCAAGGTGCGCTACCGGGGACTGGCCAAGAACACGGCGCAGTTGAAGATGCTGTTTGCGCTGGCCAACGTGTGGAAGGTACGCCATCACTTGATGGCTGCGGCGGGATAGGTGCGCCCGGAATGGGCGCAGAGCGCCCAAAACGGGCCTGTCGCGGTGAAAATCATCCCGCTTTTGGCCTATTTTTGAGCAATTTTTCTGCATTATG
>NZ_JBELOI010000046.1:0-1013 GCF_040276065.1 Castellaniella sp. GW247-6E4
CAGGTGCACCGGGCCGGCGAGAAGCTGTTTGTGGACTACGCCGGCCCCACGCTGGCACTGGCCGATGGCAGCCGTGCCAACATCTTCGTCTCGGCCATGGGGGCCTCGCACTACACCTATGCGCAGGCCACCGCCGGACAGAAGACCGCCGACTGGGTCACCGGCATGGCCGGTGCCTTGCACTTCATGGGGGCCGTGCCCGAACTGATCGTGCCCGACAACCCGCGCGCCGTCATCGCCGTGCCCGATCGCTATGAACCGCGTGTGGGCGACACGGTGCTGGACTTCGCTCGCCACTACGGCTGCTCGGTCCTGCCGGCGAGACCTCGCACGCCGCAGGACAAGGCCAGCGTCGAGTCGGCCGTGCAGGTGGTCGAGCGCTGGATCCTGGCGCGTCTGCGCCATGTGCGCCTAGCCAATCTGGCTGCCGCCAACCGGGCGATCCGGCCACTGCTGGCAGAATTGAACGACCGGCCCTTCCAGAAGTTGCCCGGGAGCCGTGCCAGCGTCTTCGCCACCATCGATGCGCCTGCCATGGGTGCCTTGCCCACAGCCCGTTACGAGTATGCCCGCTTCAAGACCGTGCGGGTGCATGTGGATTACCACGTCGAGATCGAGGCACACCGCTACAGCGTGCCACACGCCCTGGTGGGCCAACAGCTGGACGCCCGGATCTCGGCCACAGTCGTAGAGCTGCTGCACCGAGGGCGCCGGGTGGCCGCCCATGCCCGCAGCCGCCAGGCCAGCGGCTACACGACGGTCGATGCCCACATGCCGGCGGCCCACCGTGCACACCGCCAATGGACACCACAGCGCCTGATCGACTGGGGGCTGACGGTGGGCATTGCCACCGGCACCCTGATCGGCGAACTGCTGGCTCGCTACAAACATCCAGAGCAAGGCTATCGATCCTGCTTGGGTTTGCTGTCGCTCGCGAAGCGCTATGGCAAGGATCGCCTGGAGACGGCCTGCGCGCTGGCGCTGTCCTTGCGAGCCTGTCACTACCGGACCGT
>NZ_JBELOI010000047.1:0-975 GCF_040276065.1 Castellaniella sp. GW247-6E4
CTTTCCCGGCCGCGAGAAATCAAGCGTTACGGCGTTCTCATAGGCCCATTTATCGAGTGCTAGAGAAACGAACTCAGGGCCATTGTCCACTTGAATCCTTGTTGGAAAGGCCTGCCTTTGCGCGGCGACAGACGTCAATGCTCGAACTACGTCGGCTCCCGTCAACGATTGCCCTACTTCGAGTGCGAGACATTCACGCGTGTAGTTATCCACCAGCGTCAGAATCCGGAAGCAGCGTCCATCGAACAGTGCGTCGGAGACGAAGTCTGTGCTCCAGCTCTGATTAGCTGTAGTCAACACGGGACGTTCCAAGCGGTGTGCTGCCGCCTTGCGCCGACGAGGCCGTTTGGTGCGCAGATTCAGGCCTTCCTCCTTGTACAGGCGGTAGACGCGTTTGTGGTTGACCTGCCAGCCTTCACGGCGAATCAACACGAAGATGCGCCAGAAGCCATAGCGCACCCGGGTACTGGCAATCTCGTGCATACGCGCCTTCAGCGGCGCGTCCAGCACGCGAGGTTTAGGCTTCTGGTACCACCCCGACCGACACTGCTGGCACACTGCACACGCCCGAACGATGCTCACGCGATACTGTTCGATCAAGTGGCCGACGAGCTGTTTGCGCTGCGCCGGCCTTAGACTTTTTTTCGCAGCACATCCTGCAGCATGGCCTTATCCAGCGATAGGTCGGCAACCAGCTGTTTAAGCTTCTTGTTCTCGTCCTCAAGCTGACGTAGTCGGCGCAGCTCGGTTATGCCCACGCCAGCGTACTTCCTCTTCCAGGCGTAAAAGGTGGCCTGCGAGACACCGACCTTGCGACAAACCTCCTCGACCGAGACACCCATCTGTACCTGGTGCAACGCGAAGGCAATCTGCTCTTCGGTGAACTTCGACTTCTTCATGGCGGGGCCCTCCTGAGGGCTTAGTATCGCCGGATTTCTCTACTTCTGAGCTGTCCACTTTTACGGGAGGACGTCA
>NZ_JBELOI010000048.1:0-933 GCF_040276065.1 Castellaniella sp. GW247-6E4
CGATGGCACGTGGACGATCGTGGTTGCTGGGTCTGACCTTGCAGCGTCTGATGCGTTGAGTGTTTCAGTAACGACTGCGGATGCGGCGGGCAATAGCACGACTTCGACGGCGACCCATTCCTATGGCGTAGATACGGCTGCTCCTGAGCTGACAGTCTCGGTTGATCCGGTGACTTCGGATAATGTGATCAATGCCGCAGAGTCTGGTGCTTCGGTAAATGTCACGGGCCAGGTGACGGGAGAGTTCAACGAGGGTGATGCGGTCACCCTGACGGTCAACAGCGTTGAGTACAGCGGTACTGTTGCTGCGGATGGGTCGTGGGCGATCGCGGTTACTGGCTCTGATCTGGCTGCTGCGGATTCTCTGGATGTATCGGTCACGACAACCGATGCGGCGGGTAACAGCACGACGACAACTGCTACGCATGGCTATGGTGTAGACACGGTAGCGCCGGAATTGACGGTCTCGGTTGACCCGATCACTGCTGACAACGTGATCAATGCGGCTGAGTCTGGCGCTTCGGTGGGTGTCACTGGCAAGGTGACCGGTGAGTTCAACGAAGGCGATGTTGTCACCCTGACGGTTGGCAACACCTTGCTTACAGGCGCGGTTGGTGCCGATGGGTCGTGGACGATTGCGGTTGCTGGCTCTGATCTGGCTGCTGCTGGCTCTCTGAATGTTTCAGTGACGACGACGGACGCCGCAGGTAATAGTACGACGACGAATGCTACGCACAGCTATGGCGTGGATACTGCTGCGCCCGAGCTGACGGTCTCGGTTGATCCGGTGACTTCGGATAACGTCATCAACGCTGCCGAATCTGACACATCGGTAAACGTCACTGGTACGGTGACGGGTGAATTCAATGAAGGCGATGTTGTCACCCTGACGGTTGGCGGCACCTCACTCACAGGCGCAGTTGGTGCCGATGG
>NZ_JBELOI010000049.1:0-892 GCF_040276065.1 Castellaniella sp. GW247-6E4
TGGCGGGGCCCTCCTGAGGGCTTAGTATCGCCGGATTTCTCTACTTCTGAGCTGTCCACTTTTACGGGAGGACGTCACCGGGGGGCATACAAACGCGCGCGCGGCATGCACCGTGACAGCAACAGGCGATAGCGCGCGCATGTCTCAACGACACCACATCGTTTGATCGCGCAGGAATTTTTTCGCCCGAGCGGCTCTCACTTTCTGTTACAACTCTTATACGACGAACAACGGACCCGAGAACCCATGCACCTCGAAGACGACAGCCCCGGTCATCACCTGCAACGATCAGACTTCATTCGACGGCTTGTTCAAGCACCACCACCATCAACGGCCCCGGACAATCAGGGACCATCAGTTCCCAGGCGAATCGTGCAGTACTGGCATGACTTGCAGGCGCTGCCTGCTGACGTGCTGGAGTGCATGGATTCTTGGTCGAGGTGGGGATCAAGCGGATTCGAATACCGTGTCTTCGATGCGCGCAGCGCGGCTCGCTTCATTGAACAATCGCTGGGAAGGGAGCATCTGCGGGCGTTCATGCGCTGCTACCACCCCGCGATGCAGGCAGACTACTTCCGATTGTGCTATCTCGTCATCAATGGAGGAATGTACGTCGATGCCGATGACGTGTGCATCGCCAAGGACATCTCGGAGCTGTTCGTCGGGAACGGCGTTAAGGTTCAGCCACTTTGCTACGACATCGCTGCGGACTCGATGGTTCAGTGCGAGGTCTTCCTGCAAGCGGGAACCAACCGGGACGGGTTGATTTTCTACGTCAATAACAACCCGTTGATCGCTTGCGAGGGAGACCCCATTGCGTATTCCGATGATCGTGACCACCGATTCCGGTGATCGTGACCACCCAGTGCCGGACAGGCGATTTTCTCTGATT
>NZ_JBELOI010000050.1:0-868 GCF_040276065.1 Castellaniella sp. GW247-6E4
GGGGTGAAGTACGTCAAGCACAACTTCCTGCCCGGGCGCACCTTCGTGGACATGATCGATGTGCAGGAGCAGATGGACGAATGGATGGCCACGGTGGCCGATGTACGCATCCACGGCACCACCCATCAGCGGCCGATCGACCGCTTCGCCGAGGAGGCGGCGGCGTTGCTGCCCAGTGCGGGCCAGGGGGCATTTGGCGAACGGCGCAGTGTCGCACGCATCGTGGCCGAGGACTACCTGGTGAGCTACCAGAGCAATCGCTACTCGGTGCCCTTCGGCCTGATCGGCAAAGAGGTGCAGGTGACCCCGGTGGGCGGAATGCTGCGTGTGGAGCACGGTGGCGCCATCGTCGCGGAGCACCCGCTGCTCGCCGGCCGACATCAGATGCGGATCCAACCCGAGCACGGACCAGGCGCGGTCGCTCGCAACAGTCGTCAGCGCTTCAGCCCGCCAGGCGATGAGCCCTCGAATCGATGGTGGGGGCCTGCCGAGGTGCAAGTGCGTGATCCGCGGGTGTATGAAGAGGTGACGCGATGATGGCCGGCCAATATGAACGGTTGCAGGAGCACATGGCCAAGCTGCGCCTGTTCAAGAGCCGCGATCGGCTGGAGGCCGTGCTGCAGCAGGCCACAGCCGATGAGCTGCCCTATGCCGACTTCCTGGATCAGTTGCTGGGTGAGGAGGTGGCCAGCAAGACGGCCAAGAACGTGACCATGCGCACCTCGTTGGCCAAGTTCCCCTTCGTCAAGGATCTGGGGAGCTTCGACTTTACCTACCAGCCGTCCATCGACAAGAAGCAGGTGGCCAGCCTCGCCTCGTGTCATTACATCGAGCACGGCGAGAACATCGTCATATTGGGCCCTCCCGG
>NZ_JBELOI010000051.1:0-853 GCF_040276065.1 Castellaniella sp. GW247-6E4
AAGACCATGGAGAACGAGATTTTGCGCGAAGCGGTGGAGTACGGCCGCTCAAAAAAATGGATTGCGCGCTCGCCCTCGTTGCCAGGGGAAGACCGGTGAAGCGGGTCTGTGAAGTCCTCGGCGTGGCGCGCTCGAACATGGCAGTCAGGCTGGCACGATCAGCGGATTGGCGCGATGGCCGCACGGCCCGCCCGACGCAGGATGCGGAGTTGGTCGAAGAGATTCATGAGCATATTGGGCAGTTGCCCAGCTATGGCTACCGGCGAGTCTGGGCGCTGGTGCGGCGAGATCGGGAGCAGCGGCAGGAGCCGCCGGTCAACGCCAAACGGGTCTACCGAGTGATGCGCGACCATGGTCTGCTGCTGGAACGTCGCAGGCAGCCCCAGGCGCCTGCGCGGCGCCACGATGGCCAAGTCTCAGTCTCGCAAAGCAACCAGCGCTGGTGCTCTGACGGGTTCGAGTTCCGCTGTGATGACGGCAGCCCCTTGCGGGTGACCTTTGCCCTGGACTGCTGCGACCGTGAAGCGATGAGTTGGTCGGCGACCACCGCCGGGCACAGCGGCGACGTGGTGCGCAATGTGATGCTGGCGGCGCTGGAACACCGGTTCGGCAATACCGATCAGACGCCGCAGCCAATCGAGTGGCTGAGCGATAATGGCTCGGGCTACATCGCATCAAAGACGCGAGAGTTCGCCAGACGCATTGGCCTGAAACCGCTGACCACGCCCGTGCGCAGCCCCCAGAGCAATGGCATGGCCGAGAGCTTCGTGAAGACAATCAAGCGTGACTATGTCGCCTTCATGCCCAAGCCCGACGTGCCCACGGCGCTGCAGAATCTGGCGATTGCCTTTGA
>NZ_JBELOI010000052.1:0-844 GCF_040276065.1 Castellaniella sp. GW247-6E4
ATCAGAGAAAACCACCTGTCCGACACAAGGTGGTCACGATCACCGGAATCAGTGGTCACAATCATCGGAATACGCAGTTTACCTTGTCAATACACTATTTGGCCCTTTTTATTTGCGCTGACTGAGAGGCCTGATAGGCCCGAAAAGGGTAGCTGATTACCCTATGCAAGGCCCCGTTTTCACAGGATAATTTGTATTTTGCTGTGTCAGTTTTGAACCTATGGGTTTCAAATTTGTCGGAACGGGTCCATAGGGAGATCAAGGGCTGTCGCCGTGATCGTGCATCTGGTGGATGGCAAGAGCGGGGATGCCTTGTTACGGTTTAACGGGCATTTTTACCCTGTTGCCAGGTAATGCCATGCGGCTGCCAGGATTAGTCTTCATATTGATATATCAAAAGAATCTTATAATCCATACTGTTAACATGGATATAGAAGCATATGCCGGATTTTCAACCTGTTCGTGCCGCCTGTGAGTTCGCGGGAGGCGTCACTGCGTTGGCCAGACGCCTAGGCCTTCCGCCGCAGGTCATCCACAGCTGGGCCATCGGCCAGCGGCCGATACCGATCATTCGGTGCGTGGAGATCGAGGAACTGACAGGGGGGGAAGTCACCCGGAAACAGTTACGTCCGGATGACTGGTGGCAGATTTGGCCGGAATTGCGGGGGGAGGACTAGTTTTTGGAGGATGTCTGTGATGTGTGGAGGGCACAAACCCTGGGATCGGGAGATGAGGCCTGACGTTAAATAGGGCTATATGGCTCTACCAGGGGGTGTCAGGAATTCCGTGTTCAAGGCGAGTTGAACATCAGGCGACAGGCCTGACGAATCGCTCTTCATAGAGC
>NZ_JBELOI010000053.1:0-806 GCF_040276065.1 Castellaniella sp. GW247-6E4
CTTCTGCATTATGAAATATGGGCTGATTTTGCTGTTCGACCGATTTTTCAAGACGGCTTATTCAGACCATCCCTAAGAACTTGAGTGCGCTAGATGTCCTCTTGGCCGGTCCTGTGGTCATTCTTCGTCTCGAAATGCCGCTGTCTGGTTGCCAAAATCCTGAAATGGCATTCTGACTCTCGCAACCGGCAAATTCCCCGCCAGGGCCGCATACCCCTCCAGCACCGGCAGCGCCTGAATCTGCGCCGGTGTCACCACATCCTCAACTGTCCGATCCATATTATCGGACGTATTCCGATGATCGACACTGCGGCTGACGCTGTATTTTGGCCGCTCGACCTCGTGCTTGCCAAGGCTTTCGCTCATGTCGCGGGCGGTCTGCGGGTCGGTACGGGATCCGCCCAGCACGACCAAGTTGCGGAAACTCGCCCGAATGGTGGTGGCCATGGTCCTGCCGTACAGGTGTTCCAGCTGGGACGTGCTCTGCAGGCCCGCGACGATGCGCAGCCCATTCTTGCGGCCTTTGGTCAGGCCCGCCTCCAATGAAGGCAGGGCTTCCAGGCTGGCCAGCTCGTCGATGAAGAGCCACCAGCGCCGGCCGGTGCCTTCGGGCATGGACAGAATCGACGTGATGAAGACATCGGCCCAGGACGATACCAGGGGCCGCATGGAACTCATCATGTCTTCGCGCCAGTTGATGTACAGGTTGCCGCCGTTGGGCTGGTCCAGCTGACGTCCTCCCGTAAAAGTGGACAGCTCAGAAGTAGAGAAATCCGGCGATACTAAGCCCTCAGGAGGGCCCCGCC
>NZ_JBELOI010000054.1:0-804 GCF_040276065.1 Castellaniella sp. GW247-6E4
CCGCAGTCCCATCGAGTATCGTCAGGCACTAGGATTGATGTCCGTATAAACCGTCCAAGAAAATGTCCGCACCCCCCTGCCGAGAGACGGTTGATATCAACGTCGATGTAGTGGCCGCCGTTCAAGCGTTCCGCCAGTGCTGAGGTCACACCCGGTACATTTTTAACTGCTGCTTCGACCTGTGTCGCGATTTTGTCGATTTGAGCCAGATCGCCGCCCGAGATCTTGACTCCGACGGGTGTTTTAATGCCTGTCGAGAGCATATCCAGGCGGTTGCGGATGGGTGGCACCCAGACGTTCGTCAGTCCGGGTGCCTTAACGGTTTGGTCCAGCTCAGCGATCAGTTTTTTAGGCGTCATGCCGGGGCGCCACTCGTCGCGGGGTTTGAACTGGATAGTGGTCTCAAACATTTCTAGCGGCGCTGGGTCAGTAGCGGTGTCCGCCCGACCAGACTTGCCAAAGACCGTGGCCACCTCGGGAACTGTCTTGATCATGCGGTCGGTCTGCTGCAGTAGTTCAGCGGCCTTCTGGGCGGAAATTCCAGGCAAGGCCGTAGGCATATACAAGAGGTCCCCTTCGTCGAGCGCCGGCATGAACTCGCTGCCCAAGCGTGATACAGGAACCAAGGTCACCGCCAATGCGATAAATGCGAGCCCAATGACGACCCAAGGTCGCCTGAGCGTGGCATTGAGCAGCGGGTGGTATAGCCAAATCAATAGGCGATTGAGGGGGTGTCAGGAATTCCGTGTTCAAGGCGAGTTGAACATCAGGCGACAGGCCTGACGAATCGCTCTTCATAGAGCA
>NZ_JBELOI010000055.1:0-801 GCF_040276065.1 Castellaniella sp. GW247-6E4
CAGCATCGGTTGTCGTGACCGACACACCCAGCGAGCTAGAGGCTGCAAGGTCAGATCCAGAAACTGCAATGGTCCATGACCCATCCGCACCAACGGTGCCGGTGTACGCAACACTATTGACCGTCAGCGTGACCGCGTCACCCTCGTTGAACTCACCCGTCACCTGGCCCGTGACATTTACCGACGTGCCAGACTCTGCGGCATTAATCACATTGTCAGCAGTGATCGAATCAACCGAGACTGTCACCTCAGGCGCAGTCGTGTCAACCGAGTAGCCATGGCTGGTTGTGGTCGTCGTGCTGTTGCCCACCGCATCGGTAGACATCGCACTGACAGCCACCGCGCTATCAGCCAACAGATCACCGGTCGCAACATCCACAGCCCAGGTGCCATTCGCGGTATCCACGGTGGCTGTGTAATCCTGGCCATTGACCGTGATCGTCACCGTGGTCGACGCTCCCGCCTCGGCATCAACCGTACCCGACACCGCAATCGTTGCAGCACCAGATTCAGCTGCATTGACCACGTTATCCGAAGTCACCGGATCCACAGACACCGTCAGCTCAGGCGCAGTCGTATCTACACCATAGGCATGCGTTGCGGTTGTCGTCGTGCTGTTGCCCGCAGCATCGGTAGACGTCGCACTGACAGCCACCGAGTTATCAGCCAACAGATCACCGGTCGCAACATCCACAGCCCAGGTGCCATTCGCGGTATCCACGCTGGCTGTGTAATCCTGGCCATTGACCGTAATGGTCACCGTGGTCGACACCCCCGCCTCGGCACCAACCGTACCCGACA
>NZ_JBELOI010000056.1:0-739 GCF_040276065.1 Castellaniella sp. GW247-6E4
GACCGGTAACTGGCTGGTCACGAGCGTCGCCCGGCTGCCCGCGCGATCATCGAGCAGCTCCATCAGGGCCTCGCGGGCAAGCGCATCAAGCCCGGTCAGCCCCCAGTCATCCAGGACTACCACCTCGGTTCTGGCCAGTTGCGCCAGCCACCGGGTATAGGTCCCGGCAGCCTGCTGGGTGCGCAGTTCTTCGGACAGGCGCGGCACGCGCAGGTATCGGGTGCTGTGGCCGCGGCGACAGGCATACTGGGCGAGCGCGCAGGCGAGCCACGTCTTGCCGCAGCCGGTGGCGCCGGTGAGGATCACCGTCTGGCCGACGGTGATCCAGTCGCCAAGCGCCAGGCTCGTGAAGCGGGCGCGTTCGATCCCGCGCCCTGCGCGAGTGTCGAAGTCTTCGATGGCTGCCTGCGGGTAGCGCAGGCGGGCCTGTGTGAGCAGCCGCGCACAGCGCCGGGCGTGACGGCTGTCGCACTCGTGCTGCACGAGCAGCGCCAGCCGTTCCTCGAAGCTCATGTCGCAGGCCGCGGGTTGTTCGATCTGGTGTTGCAAGGCGGCGGCCATGCCCTGGAGCTTCAGGGCGTGCAGTTGGGTGATGGTTTGTTGAATCAGCATGTTCGGTTCCCCGCGTTCAGTGGTAGGAGCGCGCACCGCGCAGGTGCTCGTGTTCAGGGCTGGTCCAGGGTGTCTGGGGGGCATCCGCGAGCTGGTCACGGCCGTTCGCGAGGATGTCACGCACGGT
>NZ_JBELOI010000057.1:0-622 GCF_040276065.1 Castellaniella sp. GW247-6E4
TGCACCTGTCGCATCGAGCGCTTCAGGGTCCTGGTGTACTGGTGGTAGCGTTCGCAGAACTGGCTGTATTGCAGGGTGCGCCGGCCCAGGTGGTCGGCCTGGTATTCCTGCCATAGCAGCATGAGCGTGACGCCTTTGCGCGCGAGCTCACGATGCATGGTCGGGAAGTCCGGCAGCGGGGCCTGTGCCGCGCCTCGGGCGGGAATCAGCCGCGCTTCCAGTTCATGCTCGGCCAACGGTTCGATGGCCGCCCAGGTGAGGCCCACCGCCTGGGCGGCAGCGACATACTTGGCGACCACGCCCTTGGAGATACCCAGCGCCTGGGCACAACGCCGCTGGGACTGGCCCTGCGACAAGACGTGTTGCAAGATCAATTTGATCATGTGCGTTCTCAGAAGAGGCGGCGGCATGAGGGCTCCAAAAAGCCCATCACACTACCGCAGGGTTGATGACAACGCGTTGTTGTTCAACCCCGCTGGAACGCACCGGTCACGATCACCGGAATCGGTGGTCACGATGCCGGAATGACTGGTCACGATACCGGAATCAGAGAAAACCACCTGTCCGACACAAGGTGGTCACGATCACCGGAATCAGTGGTCACAATCATCGGAATACGCAG
>NZ_JBELOI010000058.1:0-551 GCF_040276065.1 Castellaniella sp. GW247-6E4
AATGTCACGGGCCAGGTGACGGGTGAATTCAATGAGGGTGATGTCGTCACCCTGACGGTTGGCAGTACCTCGCTCACAGGTGCGGTTGGTGCCGATGGGTCGTGGACGATCGCGGTTGCGGGCTCTGATCTGGCTGCTGCGGATTCTCTGAGTGTCTCGGTCACAACAACCGATGCTGCAGGGAACAGCGCGACGACGACTGCTACGACCAGCTATGGCGTAGACACGACTGCACCCGAACTGACAGTGTCTGTGGATCCGATCACTGCTGACAATGTGATTAATGCCGCAGAGTCTGGCGGATCGGTGAATGTCACTGGCCAGGTGACCGGTGAGTTCAACGAGGGTGATGCGGTCACTCTGACGGTCAACAGCGTTGAGTACACCGGTGCGGTTGGTGCCGATGGGTCGTGGGCGATCGCAGTTGCGGGCGCTGATCTGGCTGCTGCCGACTCTCTGGATGTGTCGGTCACAACAACCGATGCGGCGGGCAATAGCACGACGACGACTGCTGCACACGGCTATGGTGTGGACACCACCGCACCTGAGCT
>NZ_JBELOI010000059.1:0-527 GCF_040276065.1 Castellaniella sp. GW247-6E4
TAGCCCGAGGCGGCCTGGCGGATGCTCCTGCGCGAAGAACAACATCTGTTCGCCCCCATGCTCGGCACGCCACTGCCGAATCCGCCGCTGCAGCGTCCTCAACTTCGAGTTCCCCAGATCCCCTGGGTGCCGCCGCTGCAATTCGTCGAGTATCGTCACCGCCATCAGATCTGGCTCGGCCTGCAGCATCGGCACCACCTCGCTATCCCAGACTTCGGCCAGCGGATCGCTACGCGTGCGCCAATGACGCGGCGCACGCTGCGAGGGTGGGCCCTCGCGCCTCTCCAGGCGCCGCGCACTGGCCACGCTGATGCCGACCTTTGCGGCCGACGTCTCCTGGCTATGGTTCACACGCAATTTCTTGTATTGGGTCATCTGATGATCCCTGATGCGTTTGCCGGGCATATTGACCGCCTCCCTGTCGAGGCAATCACTGTAAAACCCCTATCGCATCCCGCGTCCCGGCGGTGCGCGTCAACCGCTCAAGATAGTTGTCGTCCACCGCTCAAGATAATTGTCGTCGTCCA